>JBHLKB010000042.1:0-11612 GCA_048887205.1 Candidatus Hodarchaeota archaeon | reverse complement strand
AATTTGACGCAAAAGCCTTTCTTTATTGTGTTAGATGGTGTAGATGGTTCTGGAAGTACCACACACAGTCACCTCCTTAAAGGTTTTTTAGAAAGTAAAGGATTTAATGTTTATTTGACACAAGAACCATCAAAAAGCAAAATTGGAATATTATTAAGAGAATTTTTAAAGGATAAGGAAATTCCGCCTACAACCGATGCTTTATTGTTTGCTGCTGACAGAGATTTGCATTATCATAATGAAATCAAAAAAAAACTTGAAGAAGGTCATATTGTTATATCTGATCGTTTTTTAGAATCTTCGATAGTATATCAATCAGTACAATCTGAAGAAATTTCAGTAAATTGGGTTAAGGAAATAAACAAATTTGTAAAAACTCCTGATATCACTATAATTTTGGATATTGATCCTAAAATAGCATTAGCAAGAAAAGAGGATGAAGATTTAGAAAAATTTGAAGATACATCATTCCTAGATAAAGTAAGAGCCCTTTATCTTAGTCGTGCTAAACAAGAAGGATATTTTATAGTTAATTCTGATGATATAATAGAACTCGTTCAAGAAAAGATTCAAAAAATTATACTTGAAAAGCTAGATAATTTTAGCTAAATTATAAAAGTAAATAACAAAACATTTATTTTCATTACTATAATCAAATTAATACCAACTAATTAGAATTCATAAATTTCTTTTTGATAAAAGTTGAAAACAGGGAATTCAATTCAAGGTGATTCATTTAATACTGATCGATTATTTAATTATGTTAAGCGCTTTAGTTTCCCCCGTCTTGCTGGAACAGATGGGGAAAAAAAAGCTGTTAATTTAACAATTAAAACTTTCAAAGATATTGGATTTGATGACCTAGAAATTAAAGAAGAACCTTTTAAATTTTCAGATTTTTACTCTACTACACTTATAAAGTTAATTATGGTTATTAATTTAACATTTTCATTGTTTCTTTTAATGTTTACCTATATTAATTTATTTTTTACGATTATAATAGGAGGAATAATGGTAATTGTGGTTATACTAATCATAAAAGGCTTAAAACACCCCGAAAACCCCGGATTTTGGGGAGAATATTATGGAAAGACAGTATCTGCTACCAATGTGTTTGTAAAGTTACCGGCAAAAAATTTGCCATCAGAAATTGCAGGGAACATTATTATATCTGCTCATTTAGATTCCAAATCTCAAACTTTTAAAACATATTGGAGAGTATTCTTTTATAAAATTTGGTTATATGGAGGGATTTTTCTTGGAGGATTTCTAATATTGCTTTTTATTCGTACTTATACTATAATAAAACTTAATATAGTGATAATAGGAATTGGTATATGGAGTTTTACGATATTAATTGCAATTTCAAATATATTTTTAATGTTTTTAAATACCCATAATAAATCACCTGGAGCATTGGATAATGCTTCTGGAATGGCAGTGGTGTTTGAATTAAGTAAATATTTCAAAAAAGATGCACTTGATAACTTTAATATCTGGTTTTGCCAATTCTCTGCTGAAGAATTAGGAACAATGGGATCAAGAGTTTTTATGAATAATCATGAGGATCTATTTATAAAAGGTAGAGTATTTCAATTCAATATTGATATGATTTCATGTGCTTCCCATCCTAAGAATCAAGTTGAATATTTAAAATCCTATGGTGTTTTGCCTCGGAAAAAAATTGCTCCTTTACTTAGTAAATACTTAGATAATGCTGCGCTTGTAGAGAATGTGAAGATCAAAGGATTTCATTTGTCTACAGGAGCGCATACTGATTCTGTCCCATTTCATTTAAGAGGATTTGATGCTGTTGATATTGTTACAAGAGAAAGTGGTAAATATACACACAATAAAATCGATACTCCTGATAAAGTTGACCCCCAAATATTATTAGAAGCATGTCTGATAATTAAAAGAACAATTCTTTCATTAGATAAAGATTATGAATTCTTATGTAAAAATCAACAATTAATGTGTAATACCAGTTAATTAAAGAAGGAAAAAAATAAAAAAAATTTCGCTACATTAGATCGATAATCTCTTTTTGAATTTTTTCAATTCTTTTTTTAGATTTTATTAAGATCTTACTCCTTCCATATTTTTGGAACCATCTATTAAATCTGTGTTGGATTGACACTTCTCGCGTACCGGCCATATGTTTATCTGCTAAACATATTATTTTTTCTTCAAGAGTTATAGGTAGATAATCTTTTTCGGGTAAACCGAATTTTTTGGCATCTCCTTTATCTAAACCTCCCAAAATATGAGTTTCGCAGATTCTGGCAAGTTTATCAGAAAAACCCCTCTGCCTTAAGATTTTCCCCCCTATTAAAGCATGTTTAAAACCGTGGGTTTCTGTTCTCCCAATATCATGCAATAAAGCACCAATTTCAATTAAATTCATGTCTATTTTAGCTTTTTTTATTTTATTTGCAATTTCTATAGCTTTATCAGCCACTTTTTCTGAATGACGTCTTACTGATAGTTGAATTTTTAATCTCTTTAATAGATCTAATGCAAATTCCCGATCGGGTAAAAATTCTTCTTTATCAACCATTAGTATTTATAATTAACCAATTAACTTTAAATTTTAGATATCATCAAATCCAGAAAAGTATTGTTTTAAAAAAGAAATCCACTATCTCAAAAGTAAAAATGAAAAATGATGCTTATTAAAGTGTAGAAAAAGACTTTATGTTTTTATAAATAACAATATTTTTACCATTACAGCTTAATAAAGCTCTTCATAAGGTCCACTTATTAAACCTCCAACTAACCCTCCTATAAAGGCTCCTAAAAATCCACTTATAATTCCACCTAAAGTTTCAGATAGTTGAGTACCTTGGAATAATGCCATTAAATCCTCCCCAGAAATTATATTTAAAATAATCCAAATTGAGAAATCAACTACAACAACTAAAACACTTGCTATTATACCTCTTCTTAACCCCTTTGCTATTGTTCCACTTATATATCCAATAAATAGCCAAGCTAAAAGTTGAGGTGCAAAAAATCCATAAATAGTCATAGTTCCTGAGAAAAACGCAATGATATCAAATTTAAAATTTGCTCCAATTAATAACGCAATTGCTTTTAGTAAATCAGTACCAGCATTAATTTGAATCTGGTTAAAAATAGTCTCCATATTAAAAAAAATAACGCTAAAAAAGCTTAATACAATCCCTAAAATGATTCCAAAAATTAATCGATAAGAAGACATTATTCAAACCAATAAAGAATTAAACATTTATATTATAATTATACCCCATCAGTAATATTAATAATTAAAATCATTTTGCAATATTAAAATTTTAGTTCTTAAGGTTTTAGAAAATTCCACTCAATAAAATATTAAAGTTATCATGTATTCAGAAATATATTCATTAATTCATTAGACTTCAAAATATTTTAATTTAATAAACGTCAGAAAAAATAAATAAGGCTACAAATTTGGCTCGAAAGAAAAAAAAGACTGAAGAATCAGAAGATAAAAAAAAACACGATGATATCGATGATTTTAGCGAAGATTTCGAAATTGATTTTGAAGAAGATTTGGATCTAGAAGAAGAACTTGAATTATTAGATACAGAAGATATTGAAGCTGGACTTGAAATAAAAGAAGAATTAATTGATAAAGATGAGGAAAGAAAACAACTCTATTTAAGCTGTGGTATTCATATCGGGACAAAGTTATTAACGGGAGATGCTAGAAGGTTTATCTATAGACAAACTAATTACGGATTGTATGTTATTGATTTAACACAAACAGATGAGCGACTTCAAGTCGCAGCTAAATTCTTAAGTAAGTATGTCGAAGAAGGAAGTGATAGAGTTATCGTTACTTCGGTTCGCCGTTACGGAAAGGAACCTGTAAAAAGATTTTGTGAAGTATTAGGATGTAGAGCAATTACTACAAGATTTATACCAGGATCACTGACAAATCCTATAATTGACACATATATTAAAGATGCAAGTGTTGTAGTAATTGTTGATCCTCATGCTGATAAAGTAATATTAAGGGAAGCTAAATTAGCGAGAATTCCAGTAGTATCTCTATTTGATACCGATGATACTCTTACAGGCATAGACCTTGCGGTTCCAGCAAACAATCGAGGTAAAAAGGCGTTAGGATTAGCATTTTGGCTCTTAGCAAGGCAAATAATGTTAGAATTAGGCAAAATCTCAAGTGAGGATGAGTTTTCATACACCCTTGAACAATTTACATCTAAAATTGTTCCTGTATATCGTCAAGACCAATAATTATATCGAATTAAAATATTTACCTAATTAAAGTCTATTAATTATTTTTTCTCTTAGGTAGGATGATTACTCTTAGAACTTTTTTAAAAGAAATAAATTCCTCATAGTTGTGATTTCTTTATTTAATTAAAATATCATCTATCAATGTTTTAAAAAATCAATTTTTTTTAATAAATTTTATTTGTATCAGTTTACCTAAACAAATTGATAAAGTTGCCACTCCAAATACTATCAAAACAGAGATAAATAACATGAAATCGAAATATACGTATTCTAGAGAGAGCGTCCCCCCATATGGAAATTCAAATATAAAATTTGGAACGAAAATTTCTAAAAGTAAAACAAAAAAGAAGATTCCACCAATTAACATAAAACCAAAAAGCACATTTTTATACCAATTTCCCATTTTTCCTTTAATAATAGTAGCATCAGCGGTGATAATCAATCCTAAACCAAAAGAAAAGGCGATAAAAATAACAATGAAAATTATGTTAATTATATAGATTTCATTAATAATTACAAAAAAGGCCATCAATAAACTTCCAGTTGCAATCAAACTGTCTAAAATTAGAAAAGGAATGAATCTCTTTAATTTTGTTTTATATTCCTCTTTCAAAATTATCACTATTATTTTCTAAATTCCATGAGGTCTTGAAGATTTAATTTTAATAAAATAATGAATTTATTAATTAAAAATATCTATAATTTTAGGATTTAACTTTCTTTTTGCTTTACCACTTGATCTTTTGAATATTTATAACAAATTAGATTAAATTGATACCACACTCAAAAATGAGTAGATCTATAAAATATGGATAGGAGAAGAGTTTCATTACTAAATTTGGCTCTTAGCAAGGCAAATAATGATAGATCTTGGGAAAATATCTAGTGAGGAAGAGTTTCCATACACCCTTGAACAATTTACATCTAAAATTGTTCCTGTATACAAACAAGAACAGTAAATAAGATAATTTATTAATTATTAATTTTTCCATTTATCACATTTATATTTCTTATTAGAATATTCCTTAGTCTTTTTAATTATTTATAATAAATTTTTAACCAAAAATCAATTATCTTTACTTGAAGAATAAACACTAACTATTGGGAGATTTTCATGAAAAAAATAATAGCTTTTAGTGGAAAAGGTGGTGTAGGAAAATCAACTCTCCTTGTCTTAATGCTCAAATATCTCCTTGAAAAATTTAAAGATCTCGACATCCTCGTAATTGATGCAGATCCCGACGCAAATATCGGAGACATCATCGGCAAAGAAATCCATTTTAAAGAAACAATTGGCGGAAAAATGGCTGAGTTTAAACATAAAATCCAAAAGAGATTAATACCTCTCGATGTGTCTAAGGATCAAATCGTCGAATCCGAGGTTTTTGATTCGTTAATCGAAATGGATCACTTTGATATTTTAGAAATGGGTCGAGCAGAAGGAGAAGGATGTTATTGCAGTATTAATAATTATTTGAAACGCATTATTGACATATTAGCAAAAAACTATGACTTCGTACTCATTGATGCTCCCGCGGGGCTGGAATTTTTTTCTCGGAAGACGGGTCAAAAGGTAACCGATTTATTAATAGTCTCTGATCCTAGTAAAATGGGCATCCATACGATGAAACGGATTTTGGAAGTAGCTAAAGAAGTCGAATTAAAATTTGAAAATATCTGGATACTCGGAAATAGGTTTCCAGAAAATATTAGAGATATTCTAGAAAAAGAAGTCACCAACATTAGAGATGACCATGTTAATCTTCTTGGCTTTATTGCTAATAGCGATGAAATCAGTGAAATGAACTTAGTGGGGGAAAATCTTTTAAAATTACCTATTGAAAGCGAAGTATATAAAACAGGCAAAGAACTATTTGCAAAAATATTGTGAAATTAAAGATAGTCATTAATCTTTTTATTTCGAAAACGTTTTTCGACTCCATCTCTCATTCCTGGTAATTCATAGCATTTGTCAGGAATCATACTTCTAAAATAACGCTTATTTTCACGTTCGGAAATATTTTGTGAATTGTATAGAGTTTCAAAAATCCGTTCTCCGGAAAATTGGATATCTTCAAAATATGGGATAATTGGTCGATTTTCACTAAATCTTTTTACAACCTTTTTGAGTGACAAATTAAACTCACAAATGATTCCTCTTTCATTTATTACTCCTGTTTTATGAGTTTGTTCATTATATAAGCAAATTACGCATTGTGGCCATCTTTCATGAAAATACTCTAAAACAAAGTCTAATACTTTATGTTTGAGCGAAACAACTCCAAATAGCACACCTCTGTTATTTATCTCTGTTCGTGTATATTGTTTTGCTCGATATACTTCAGTAGACAATTCTCGCATCATCCGGTTAATTTTCTTACCGAGATGAGTACCTGAATTTCTTAAGATGACTTCTGGAATTTCTTTTATCTTTTGGATTAGAGCCGGATTGAAATTAAAATGGCGGGGTAGTTTATGGATCAATTCTTCATGTGAATGTCCTTTAGCACAACCAACAACTTTCAATGGATCTTTTTCATTTAACAACTTTCTCATCCAAAATCACCTTGCATAATT
This sequence comes from Candidatus Hodarchaeota archaeon, assembly GCA_048887205.1. Taxonomy (GTDB): domain Archaea; phylum Asgardarchaeota; class Lokiarchaeia; order Sigyniarchaeales; family SOKP01; genus Loki-b32. The sequence goes on along the minus strand of JBHLKB010000042.1, from coordinate 4,769 downwards.
TTATTATTATCAGGATCAATAAAATCATTGAGAGTTGTTTGATTTTGTCCGTTTATTAAAAGGAATGGATCAGCCCTTTTTAGAACAACACCAACAGATTTTAAATCTTGTCGACGTTTAAATATAAATTTTTGAGATCGCAGATTAATTATTCGCTTAGCTGAGATTGGACCAATCCCAGGAACTCGTATTAATTCATTGTATGATGCTTGATTAGGATCCACCAGTCCATGACCTTTAAAATACTCTCTTGCCAAGTGAATTTTTGGATCACCATTAGGTAAATTCTCATCTTCAGTCAATATTTCTAATAAGTCTTTTAATTTATAATGATAAATTCGTAATAGCCAATCACTTTGATATAATCGGTGTTCCCTTGCGAGGGGTGCTGCCTCTTTACCCTCTAGGGGCGTTCCTTCGATAGGAATAAATGAAGAAAAATAAGCTCGCCTTAGATCAATTTTTTTATATCCCCAATCGATTTGTTTAAGTAAATCATAGTCAGTTTCATTTTCCGCCGCTCCCACTACAAACTGTGTAGTTTGTCCACTATTGAGAATTGGAGCACCATCCCATCTAAATTTTTTATATCCATCATCTCGTCGGTCTTTAATCATTTTTTCTTGGTTCTTTAAATAATTATCTCTTTTCAAATCTTTCATGATTTTGAGTGTTTCATCATTATGCCTAATACGAATTTGTTTTAACCATCTTTGACGTGTTATAATATCATTGTTGAAATCTTTCTGTTCAGCAATTTCGGCAAGGTGTTCTTTAGTGGAAGCTTCGGAATTTATTGAAATACGATCAGATAAGGAAATCGCTTCTTTAAGTAGATACTGACTTACACCAGGTAGACACTTAAAATGCACATATCCTCTGAAATTATATTTGAATCGAAGAAGTCTTATTGCTTCTAGCATTTCTTCAGTGGTTTTATCAGCACTGCCACAAACTGCTGATGAAATGAATATGCCTTCAACAACATTCATTGAATAAAGCTTCATAAATGTTCGGGCGTATTCTTCTGGTGCAAAGCTCATCTTATGCTTGGAACTGTGAGAAAAGCAATATTTACAATTATAAATACATTTGTTAGTATATAGAGTTTTGAAAAGACTCATACATCGACCATCAGGGGTATAACTATGGCAAATCCCGGCACTTGCAGTGGCGCCAATCCATTTTTTTGAATCTCCGAAAAGTTTTGGATATTTATCTGTACGACTGGAAGCGGTGCTGGCACAAATATCATATTTTGAATTTTCTCCTAAAACACGAATCTTTTCTAAAACAGAAGGCACTTTACACATCAGCTAAGTAGAATAATATACCTTAATTTGGTATATATGATTAAATCTTGAATTTTACTTTATAAAAGGAGAGGGCATATAGAATTTTCAAAATAACTTTAATTTTGGATACACAAACTTAAATCTATTTTTAATTTATCAAATTATATTTAATTAAAACACATCAATTAACCAGAATTAAAATGCCTAACTATACTGGTGGAGAAATTATCTCCAAATATTTAATAAAAGAAGGAGTAAAGTATGTTATAGGAATTCCAGGACATGGGAACCTTCCTCTTATTGATTCCTTTTTTAAAGATCGAAATAAAATTACCTTGATTCAGCCAAAGCAGGAAATGAGTGCTGTACATATGGCTGTAGGTTATTACAGGATTACGAATCAACCACTCTGTGTTTTTACTTCAATAGGACCTGGAGCGATTAATACCGCCATCGGACTTGCAGATGCATTCGTAGATAATATGCCTGTATTGGTCATTACAGGCGATACACACGTTCATATGAGAGGTAAAGGAGTTTTACAGGAAATTGAACGAAAAAGGGATTCAGATATGCCAAGAATTTTAGAACCCATTGTAAAAAGAAGCTGGCAGGTGAGTTCTGTGAGTCAATTACCAACAATAATGCAACGAGCATTTAATCAAATGTTGACAGGAAGAAGAGGTCCCGTTGTACTCGATCTACCCATGGATATCCAAGCTGCTGCCGCAGAAGTTGAAATTCCTGAACCCTCAGAAAGACGAGCTGTAGGTAGGATTTTAGGTGATCCTAAAACAATTAAAAATGCTTCAAGTTTGCTAAAAACCGCAAAAAGACCAGTTTTATTATTAGGTGGTGGTACCGTTACCTCTGAAGCATTTGAAGAAATTAAAGAATTAGTTGAAAAAATCGGAGCTGCAGTTGTAGTTACAATGATGGGCAAGGACTCTTTCCCAAATGATCATCCCTTATTTGCATGGAGTACCGGTAGTAAAGGTACTACGATTGGATTAAGGATGACTTCTACAGCTGATGTTTTACTAGCTATTGGATGCAGATTTGCTGATGAGACAGCCAGCTCTTATAAAAATGGAGTAAGTTTTTCAATTCCGCCAACAAAACTTATTCAAATTGATATCGATCCTCATGAGATTGGTAAGAATTATCCAGTTGAAGTTGGAATAGTGGGAGATGCAAAAGCTTGTTTGAAGCAAATTATTGACGATTTAGGAGATTTTAAAATTATTTATGAAAAGACAGATTATTTCAAGGAAATCCAAGAAGAAAAGAAAAGATGGTTTGAGTTTCTTGATAAACATAGAGATGACTCTAAAGTTCCAGTTATCATTTCAACAGTTTTAAAAGAAATAAGACAATTTTTCGAGCGAGATGCGGTGATTGTAACTAGCTCTGGAAATGTTCAGGCTCAGATGATACAAGAATTGGAATTCTACGAACCAAAAACATGCCTTACAGCTGGTGGTTTTTCAACTATGGGATACAGCGTTCCAGCCGCTATAGGAGCAAAATTAGGTTCAATAGAAATTGGAAAACCAGATCGACAAGTTGTTGCACTTGTTGGAGATGGGGATTTTATGATGACCATATCAGAATTATCTATGGCAGTTCAACTCGGATTAGATAATATCTTCTTTATTGTTCTTAATAATCATGGCTGGATTGCAATAAAGGATTTACAACAAGTTGCCTTTGGTGAAGATAGGGATTATGGTACAGCCTTTGAAGATAAAGATGGGAAAAGTTATTCTCCTGATTTTGCTCAAATTGGTGAAGCATTTGGGTGTTATTCTGAAAAAATTTCTAGAAAAGAAGAGATAATTCCTGCACTTGAAAGAGCTGGTAAATCAGGAAAACCAGCAGTAATAGAAATTGAAGTTCAAAGGGAATATCCCTATACTGGATCTCCTGCGGTTGGTTGGTGGGATGTACCCATCCCAGAATATCTAACAGAGCGAAAAAAGAAATATGAGGAAGAAAGTAAGGGAGAAAAACTCTAATTCTGATAAATTGAATAATTATTATCTAAAAATTTCTTTAAATTGTTAGTAAGAGTAAATTTTTTAGCATAAAAATTAAAAATAATATCATCAATATCTTTTTGTTCTTTAATATAATCATATTTCAAGTTTTTCTTTTTATTTTTAATAATTGTATTCACTAAATTTTCAACTTTTTCTTTAATTTCATATTCGGGTTCAATAAATGGTAATGCATGGATTCCAGTGATTTGGATACTACTAGTATTATTAATAATTCCCTTAGCAAAGTAATTATATAACGAGCTGTTAAGCACCCCTAACATATAAGCAATTGAGATTAGATTATTTTTGATTATAAACCCAATTGCTTTATTCGAATCCCAGTAACATCCTTTTGGCATATAACGAGCTGCTAATCTTGAACTTACTCCACTAATTACAATACCCTCCTGTTCAAATGGCACATTTTTTGGGATGTCATAAATTTTTATTGATTCTTTATTCCAATATACAGCTTCCATTACCGGTCGATAATATTGGTCTGCTCCACCACGTTTTAAATAAAGCTTCCATTTACCTGTTTCTAGAGCTACTCTCTGAATAATCTTATATTTTTTACTCGAATCATTAATCTTCTTATTTCTATTTTTAAAAATCAGAGCGAGTTCCGTACCTTCAATGGCAACAATATATTTTCTGTTATCATGTGTGTGCATTCCTATAAATCCTTGTAAATAATCTTTTATTCTGGGGGCTTTTTCAAATAAATCAATGACTTTTTCATCAACATACATATAAAATATGTTAAATGGTAAAGAATTGTATTTTTTTTGCTTAATTTCATTAACACGGGAAGGAGATTGATAAGCATCCTCACTATTTACTCTAGGAATTATCCTCATTACATTTTCTTCCCTGATCTTTTTATTTTTTTGACCTGAGCATTTTGTTAGAATAATAATTACTGGACTTGTACTTACTTTTTGATTAACAAATAAATTTTGTGGAGCTAAAAGAATTTCATTAATAATACAATTATTAAGGATAAAACTCCTTAGTCTTTTATGAGTACTTAAAGTCAAGAATGAATCACTGGTTATAAAACCTAATTTTCCGCCCTCTTTTAATCGCCAGATACTATTTACAATAAACATTGAATAAGTTTCATGGGCATTAATTTTCCCATAAATTTTTCTTAACTTTGATTTATTTGTACGAACATAAGCACTTGCTTTATTTAGATAGGGTGGATTTCCGACAATGAAATCAAATTCATTATATGAATCAGGATATAAAGATATCAGTGTATCTTGTGATTTAAAAGAGACTCCAAGCTTTTCTATTTCACTTTTAAAATGAAAATTTATATCATAAGCAAATATCTGATTTTTATCAATTCCAGATTCTAACAATTTTTTAATAAATATTCCCGGACCTACGCAGGGATCCAAAATTTTCTGTCCTTCTTTAACTT
>JBHLKB010000041.1:0-11730 GCA_048887205.1 Candidatus Hodarchaeota archaeon | reverse complement strand
GAAATTTACCAAGGACACTGCTAGTTCTTTCTATGAGGCAATTCAACTTATACATTTCACTCAAAATATCATAAATGTTATTTATCAAAGAAGTGTTGTTGCTTTAGGGAGGTTAGATCAAATTCTATGGCCATATTATAAAAGGGATTTGGAAAAAAATAGAATTACAAGAGATTTTGCATTAGGTTTAATTGAAGAATTGAATTTAAAGTTAACTTGGAATGTTACATTATTACCAACGGAATATACTACAATCTCTAATGCGCTTGGACTAAATACACAAACAATTACAATTTCAGGTATCGATAAAGAAGGAAAAGATGCCACCAATGAAATTTCATATTTATTTCTTGAGGCATACAAGAATATTAGAGCTTTAACAACTGATCTTTCTATAAGAGTTCATAAGAATTCACCTGAAAAGTTTCTAAAAGAAGCTTTAAAAGTTTTTCACTATACCTCAGGTATTGCCTTTTATAACGATGATATAATTATACCTGCTATGAAGAAAGCTGGATATAAAAGTGATGATGCTAATGATTATGCTATAATAGGATGTGTAGAACCTACAAGTCAAGGAAATACGTTTGCAGCAACGGCTCGAATGTATATTAACTTACCTGGTGTTCTTGAACTTACATTAAATAATGGATATTGTAATTTAACAAATCAAATAAGTGGATTAGAAACAGAAGACCCACTTAACTTTCTAACTTATGATGATTTATATAATGCTTTTGTTCTTCAATTGCGCTATAACATTGAAAAATCTGTAAAAATTGCTGAAATTGGTGATAAGGAAACAACAAAATTTCTCCCACAACCATTTGTTTCTGCTATCATTGATGGGTGTATAGAAAAAGGTAAAGATTATACGGCTGGTGGGGCAATTTATAATTTCTCTTCCATCACAGCATATGGATTTGCAACTTTAGTAGATTCATTATATATTATAAAAAAATTGGTTTACGAAGAGAAACTTAAATCGCTCCCTGAATTAATTCAAATTTTGAATTCTAATTTCAGAGGACAAAACAAGCTTAGACAGAAATTAATAAATAAATACAATAAATGGGGGAATGATAAGGAGGATATTGATCAACTCGCAAACCAACTATGGAACTTATTCTGCTCTGAAGTAGTAAGATATAAATGTACAAGAGATGGTCGTTATAATCCTGGAGCTTATTCTATGGGAATACATGTTATAGAAGGTTTTTTTACAAGAGCTTCTGCTGATGGTAGGAAAGCCATGCAACCTATTTCAAACAGCCTTTCTCCCGTTAATAATGTAGAAAGAAATGGACTTACTGCTACTTTAAATTCAATTGCGAAATTAAATTACAAATTAGCGATAAATGGTGTTGCTGTAAATATAAGATTACATCCTCAAAATCTTGAAGGAAATGAAAATTTAGATAAATTATATTTATTAATAAAGAGTTATTTTGAATCAGGTGGTATGCAATTGCAACCTACTGTAGTTTCTACCGATATACTTAAAGATGCACAACAAAACCCTGAGAAATACGCCGATTTAATTGTAAAAGTTGGAGGATACAATGCTACTTTTGTCGATCTTGGTACACCAATTCAGAACGACATTATCAATAGGCTAGAACACAAATTCTAATAAAACTACCAGAGAATATATCATCCTAGCTCTCTTAAATTCTTGAATTTAGAGTAAATATTTTTGATGAATAGTAAGAGTTTAATTTTAATAATTTAATAATATCATAATAGTCCATTTTAAATGGTATGATAAAAATTTATTTGTAATATAAAATATGTTTTGTCCAAATTGTGGTGAAAAATTAACAGAAGCAGATCAGAGATTTTGCCATAATTGTGGAAGTGAAATCCTAACCACATCTGATGCTCCTCAAATAAGAACTGAACAATATCAAAGACCATCAACAACATCAGTACCATTAGAAGCTTATGCTGTTAAAACGCAACCGAAACCTCAAATGGGAGAAGTTGGTAAATACTCAAAAATGTGTTTGGGTTTTGCGCTTGTTTCCATCGGAATTGGAATAATCACATTGATCGCTGGTGGAGCGCTTATAATATATACTCTTATACCTTACTTTTATTTACCTACAGTTTCACCAACCATGATAGGAGTCATTTTAATGCATGTGGCTGGTTTGATATTTGGTATATTATCTAAGGTTAATAGTGGAAAAGCTTCAAGAATGGAACCATATAATAATGTTGAAAGAGCTGGAAGCGTATTAGGTATTTTTGGAATAGTAATTAATGCTATAGCAATGGTGTTGGTTCTTATATTTATGATGATCCCATTATTTGCGTTTCCATGGTATATTCCCTTCCCTTAAAATATATGGCAAATATATATAGTAATTTATGACACATATTAGAAGCTTCTGTATAGAGTCAGAAATTCTCATTCAGTGGTCTTTATAGATTATATTGCTCCAAGACATATTACTTTAGAATTCGTGATTGAGCTGAATTTTAAGAAGCTTTTTTTTATCGTTCCTTTTTTATATAATAATTTTTTATTGATTATTTATATTTGATTTTCCTATATTCATATGAATCATATATACCAGTTTTTATCATTTTAAATGAAAAAATTTGACAAATTGTTATTATTGTGAAATTGAAATAAGAGATCTCCCATACCGATGTAAATTTTGTGGTTTGATCTTTTGTAATAAGCACAGATTACCTGAATATCATAATTGTCCTTTTGATTTAAGAAAAAAAGGGAAATACATTGATGCTTTAGGTAAAACACGATTACTTTACCAAGATGTGCTAGAACATATAAGTAAGGAGTTAACAGTAGCTCAAATTTATGATTATGTTACTTCAAAATCGATGACTAAATCAGAAGCTATCGAATTATTAAATTATATCATTGAAAATAGCGAGAATAGTGAAACAAGAAAAATCAGTATCCTTGCATTTAAGGTATTAGAATTAAAAAGCGAAAAAGCTTTTAGCGTTCTTGAAAGTTGCTTACTCTCAGAAGAAGATCCTGATGTGAAAAAAACTACTGCAGAAACAATTGCTTATAATTTTCCAAAAAAGAGTAAGAACCTATTGAATTGGATTAATAAACATGATGAAGGATTAAAAAGTAGAAAATAAAACAATGTTTTTTTTGAAGAATTTTTAAAAAAAAAGAAAAAAAATTAGATAGAAATATTCTCAATTTTTCCATTTATTTCTTCAAGCGCAGCTTTACTATCCATATCAACTTTCCTTATTCCTGTGAAGCTCCATATTGTAAATGTATATATTAAACCGATAAATCCACAGCTGAAAAATAAAATTGGAATGCTAATAAATTCCGCAATTGGTCCAGAAATTAATGTACCAATTGGTGATATTGCCATTGAGAGAGTATGGTCAATAGAAGTTATTCTACCAATTCTATTTGCAGGAACGGTAGTCTGTACAAACGTTTGATATAACGCGTTTATTATAGGTAAATTAATAGCAAGAATAAAGCCACCCATACCACCGATAATAAGAAATAAACCTTTAGGAGCGAGTGCAATTATCATATATCCTACCATGGCAATTCCAATACAAATAAAAATTATTCTAATTTTATTCTTCCAATTTTTCTTAAATGAAGTGATTAGAGCACCGGAGATTATTCCTACTTGAAAAATAACTGATGCCAATGCATAAAGACCTTCATCTCCACCATGATTTACATTAATGAATAGTGGTAAAAGAGTATCTAATGGTCTTATTAAAAAGTTAATGAGCATTGATAGAAGTATCATCATCATCAAACCAGGTATTATTTTCAATGTCGTAATCCCTAATCTGAATTCTTTAAAGAAAGAAAATTTTTTAGAGGCTGCTTGCTCTTCAGAAACATGATTAAACGATGGAATTTTGATAAAAACCAAAGGAATCAATGCAATATAGAAAGTAAAAATGTCTATCCAAAGCATTTGTTTAATCATTAAAAATACCATAAGAAAAGCCGCTACAGCTGGTGCAAGAATCTGGACAAAGCCAGTGAATAAAAAATTTATCCCATTTATCCTAGACAATTTATCCTTAGGAACCATTGCCGGAATAATTGCATTTACAGTAGGTAAGTGAAAGGCTTGAAATATACTTCGTAAACTTATAAATATCAATACTATCCAAACATTCGCAACGTTAAATTGAAATAGCAATACTAAAATAAATGTAGCTAATGCTTGTAAAGAATCCACTGCTCCAATTATGATCTTGCGATTATGTTTATCCGCGAACACCCCTGCAATAGGCATACAAATTGTCATCGGCAAAATATATAAAAATGAAGCAAGTGCAAGGATCACAGCACTTCCCGTCTCTATTGTTATCCACCATATAATTACGAAATATACTACTGAAGAGCCAAATAGAGAAAACAATTGACCACTCCAAAATATCATATAATTCCTGAAAGTCTTTTTATTCGCAATTTCTTCCATTCAAAATCCCCTAATTTCCTTTTTTTTTCAATTTTTACATTTTATCTATTAATTCATTAAGCTTTGAAATTACTTCCATTGAAGTACTTGTGAATTTAAAAACACCTTCTTCAAGAGAACCCTCGATCCCATCAGCTACTATCTCGTAAACAAGATTTTCAGCATCTTCTTTAGATTTGTTTAATGCTTGAGCTAACTTATCAATTGGGAGACTCTTGTGGAGCTTGATTAATCCACTTACCCTTTTTTTAATACGGTTTTTATCAGAATCTTGGATGATAGCCATTTTAATCTCTGCCTTACGTTTTTTTTTTCCAAAATCTTTCTCAAGTTTTTCTCCTAATTCCTCTATGCCAGAATCTTTTACCGCCTGCTCTATCCCTTCTCCCATTTTTTCCATTTTTTTACCCCACTCTTCTAATTTCCTGAGATCCCCAATATTGTTTTTAACAAATTTCATCGACTTTCGAACTAATTCTGAAACTGAAGCCCCTAAATTATCAGCCCAATCTCTCCATTCGTCACTCATCTCAGGATCAACTGAGATATTTATCCTTTTCACTTTTTCTTTCGCTTTCTTTAACTTTTTCTCTAATTTCTCAGCAAACTCCTCCAATTGTTCTTCAGCATTTTTTCTATGTCTTATTACTTTATTTTTAAAATTATTAATGTGTTTTCGGGTATCTCCTCCTAAGCCTTCTAACTCTCTTTTTAATTCTTCAATTTCGTCCAATAAATCCTTCCTTTCTTCCTCGATACTTTCTAAGTCATCTTTCATATCATCTCTTATATCCTCCGCTTTATCTTTAATATCTTCGATTTTATCCGTCAATCCTTCATATAATTCATCCATCTCTTCTTTAAGATTTTCTTTTATCTCACTTAATTCTTCTCGTATCTTTTCTGCTTCTTCCTCTGAAAGCTTACCTTTATTTTCTTCTTCTGAAGCCATTCTATCACCTTCAATTTTTTTTTCGTGTTTTTTTTTGAAAATCGATTTAATTTTTTAAATTATTTCATAATTTTGATAATCTTGATAAAAAAATAAAAAAAAATAAAATATTTAGTAGATTCGTAAAACTCCATTAATAATGTTCTTAATGATTATTAATTCCCTTCGATCCAAACTTTTTTTCTTCATTTTTCTTTCCACCAATTTTTTTTGTGTGTTTTTTATTGTGTAATTTTTTTTTCTCTGATCATAAAGTGTGTATTAAAGTATTTAAATGTTGTGGATCAGTGTGTATTAAAATATTTATAAAAAATATGAATATTAAGAAAAGGATTAGTCTAATCATATTAGGATACATTGTGTATTGTTGTGTATTAATAATGATTTGAGAAGAGAGCATTATAGCTCAAGATTAGTTCCAGAAAGAAGTAAGAGAAGGTTATCTTTTAATTTTTTTAATTTTAGTAATTTATTAACTCGTAAATATATATTGCTTGGCAAAATAAAAGATAAAGTTGATTTAGAATTCGATTAAATTAATTTTATTATAGATTTTATTTGACATATCATTCTAAGTCAATAAATATTTTTTAGATTCTTAACAGAAATGTCGAAATGTAGTTACAAGAGTGTAAAAAGGAGTTATAAGAGATATAATTATATTACTGGTAATTTTATGATAGTATAAAACCCATTTTCAATTACTATTTGAATATGTCTGAATTAGAACCAAACGAATTGGTTAATGCCAAGGAATTCATTGAAAATGGGAAATTTGAAAAAGCATCTCAAGTTTTAAAAGATTTCGGGGAAAGCGAGGATATCTCACATTATGAACAAATATCTTATTATATTCTAATGGGTTTTTTATCTGATAAATTGAAAGATAAGGAAAAACTTTTAGATTACGCTGAGAAAGCTTATCAAGCATGTCAGGGACAAGAAGATTCCCTTCAATTAGTTGATGTTTACATTGTAAAGTCAATGGCTTATTTTTCGGTTTACAAATATGAAGAAGCTATCACATTACTTTCACAAAGTGAAAAAATTCTTAAATCACTTAACTTAGAGACATCGAAAGAACTCATTAAAAGGGAAGCAGAGATTTCTTGTCGTAGAGCAAATATTTATTTTATGATAAGAGATTTTGATAAAGCTCTCGAGTGTGCAGAACAAACTCTAAAGCTAAACAAAGAACTTGACCTCAAATTAGGCATAGTTGAATCACTCGACGTAATGAAAAACATATACTATTATTTAGGTGAGTTTGAGATATCATTAGAGTATTCAAATCAATGCCTATTGCTTGCTAAAGAAATTGATTACAAAGCGCAGATTCTAAATTGCTATATGCATTTTGGTATTATTTATGCTTTTAGAGGTGAGGTGGACAGAGCTATAGAGCATTATGACAAAGCTTTAGGAATTGCTAAGGGAATTGATTATAAATTTGGAATTGCGGCTTCGCTTAATAATCTTGGAGATCTGTATCGTAAACAAGGTCGGTTCAATCTTGCTCGAGATACTTTGGAAAAAAGCGTAATAATCTTTAAGGAATTAGGTATTTCTGGAGTTACATCTATTGATTGTTTATTTCATTTAGCTCTTGAAGAGGGAGACCTCGAGTTGGCGCAAAAATACCTAGAACAATTGAAGAAAATTCAAAATCGCTCTAAATTAAGTAGTATGGCTTATCGTGTTGATAAGGCTATATTCTTGAAGACCAGTCCACGATCCATCAATCGAGGTAAAGCTGAGGAAATGTTGAAACAAGTAGTCAAGGGAGAAATTATTGACTATGAAATAACAATAATAGCACTATTACATCTATGTGATTTGCTCTTAAATGAACTGAAGAATTCCGGTGATCTTGAAATAATCGATGAAATTAATCCTTGCATTATTAAATTACTTGAACTAGGCGAAAAAAATCATTCATACCCATTACTGGCTGAAGTATACATATTTCAGGCTAGACTAGCTTTAGTGACCCTTGAGTTAAAAAAAGCTCGAAAACTTTTAACTAAAGCACAGAATATAGCTGATAAATATCATCTTAATAACCTAGCCATAAAGATTTCAACCGAACATGATGAATTACTCAAACAACTAGAAATGTGGGAAAATTTAAAAGACTCGAAAGCACCTTTAACAGAACGTATAGAATTATCACATTTAAGCGAACAGATGGAGGGGATGGTAAAAAGAAGAGTATTCAAACTCCCGAAATTAGAGGCTGAACAGCCAATACTGCTTACTATAATATCAAAAGAAGGGAAAGTATTATTATCTAATCCGTTTACTGCTGATGTAGCATTTGATAACGCCTATTTTAGTGAGTTTCTATCCTCTTGTAATACCTTATGCGATCAGATTTTTTCTGAATCATTCGATCGTGTGAAATTCGGTCAACATACAGTGCTTATAAGAGCAGTCGATTCATTTTCCATATGTTATATGTTCCAAGGGCAGTCGTATAGCGCCCGGCAGAAATTAATCCATTTTTCTAAGGCTGTTAAAAAAGAACCTGATATAATGAGAATAATACAAGAGGCAGGTAATAAAAACATTGAGATTAAAGTAAACGAAATAAAATATCTAGGGGAATTAATTTCTGAAAGTTTTCTTTCGGATCCTCAGCAATTTCAGATGCCATTTAAGGCTTATAAAGGGGATGGACCATTTGTTTTCGTCAGCTATTCTCACACTGACAGACTTCAAGTTTATCCGATAATTGATTATCTTAATAGGACTGGCATAAATATATGGTATGATGAAGGAATTCTTGTAGGCGAGGATTGGAAAAGTTCAATCGTGAATAATCTAGAGCGATGTAGCGCATTTCTCGTATTCATTTCTCCCCATATAATAAATTCTGAATATGTACAAAAAGAAATCAGTTTTGCCTTAAAAAAGAAGAAACCGTTTTTTGGTGTGAACTTAAAAGAGACTAAATTGCCCAGTAAAATAGAATTTGAGTTAGGAGATATTCAAATTATGGAGAAATATCTCATCCCTGAACCTGAATTTTATATTAAGCTAAGAAGAATACTAGATACAGTGCTTAATAAATGAAAAATTAATTATTCTATTTTGACTTTTTTTTTTTGAAATTATATGAATAATCTATATTCATTGGCATATGAATTTTAATTTTTAAGCTGACATCAAAAACATATAAATTAAAATATTTCGATGGATTTTCGTTCCTTTGTTTTAGGTTTGAAAAAATTTGTATCCACAATTAGTGCAAAATCGACTTGTTTCTATTAAATTTTTTTTTCCACATTCAGGACAAAAATTGAACTTTATTGGCACGCTAATGGGTGAGGTTTGAGGCTTTAAAACTTCCATTTTAATTGGAAGTGTTATTACTTCTCGTTTGAAAACATGGTTACCTATTATTACTCCTATTATTGTTAAAATACCCCCAATAAATGGGCTGATAATTCCAAAATGTGGTATTCGGTATTCCCAAAAGCTCACCGGCACACCAATTGTTCTTAATTTGTAAAAATAAAATCCTATTTCAATACCGACAATGTAAATAATCGCTAAAGCTATAGAAAGACTCGCCATAACTATCCAATTATTTTTAATTTCAGCAAAATCCCTTTTTCCTTTTCTATGGCGTTCTGATGTTATAATTATAAAAATTCCATTAAGTAATATTAATATCGCAATTAAGATTCCTAAAATAAGTTGCTCAGGTGAATAAATCATAAAATCCCATGCTGCAAAAAAATCATAAAAAACATAATCATAGGCTTCATAATAAAACAAACCCCACATCCAGTCAAATTCATTAAATCTAAAATCTACATCACCGATAGTTAAATATGCTGTTGGGGTAAAAAGACCAATAAGAGCTATAATACCTCCTATAAGAGGAAAAGCCCAGTAATTTTTAATAGATAACATTACTTTTTCATTCTGGATTCATTTTAAATTAAATAAACATTTTTTTTGATTTTATTTAATATTTATGTTCCTTGAATAACTCTAATAAAATACTAGAAGAAAATCGATTTCTATTTATTATATTATTTTTGATTATCTTAAAAAAAGAAAAAAAAATAAAAAGAATTTTATCCTGCAGTGCTTGCAGGGATTAAAAGAATATCATCACCATTATTTATATCATAGTCTCTTAACGAATTGTTTTCATCCATCGTAACTCCGCCAGAAGATAAGTGAAAGTCATTCGGATCAAGTCCATATAAATTTCCTAATGTATGTTTAATATCTCTCACATTATTACTATCATTCACAATTAATTTTTCCTTTTTTTCACCTGGGCCAATAGTTGACATGAAATAGAGAGTTAATTTCTTTCCTGCTGAAGGAGTTTTAGTAGCAGGAGTTTTTGATCTTACGGGTTGTTCTCCTAAATCCTCATCAAATTCATCATCAAAACTCATTTAGAACACATTTATTTTTTAATTTTATAGTTTTAATTTTTATAAACTTAATAAAAAGACATAAAAACGATATTATAAAACTCATTGGAATGATTTTGAAGCTTTCTGAGATTTTATCAAAAATAAAAAGACCATATTTAGGATGAATATTATACATTATATAAGAGCACCACCATTTATTTCTAAATGGTATAAAGAAATAAGATTGGTATAATTTTACCTAGCTCTAAATTTTAGTATAAAATATTTAAGGGAATAATTCAAATAGTGGTAAGTAATCGTTAATATTAGGAAGATGAATAATATTTTTTAAAATGTGAAGAAAATTGAATCAAATGTTTAAAGACAATTACCCCTTTATCTGTGATAAATGTGGACAATTTTTAAAATATTTAAAATCGGGGTATTGTCAAAATTGTGGAGCGGAGGCAGTGAGAAAAGCAACAGATATAGATTATGAAAATTATGAAAAAGGAAAAAGTAGGAAAACCGAAGTGGATATAAGGAAAAATATATCCAAAGACAAAGGGTTAAATGAAGAAAGAAGAAAAACACATTTGAAAACATTTCCATATATTTGCAATAAATGTAAAAATTTCGCTCATGTAGAATATAAATATTGCCAATATTGTGGAGCGGCGGCAGTGAGAAAAACAACAGATATAGATTATGAAAATTATGAAAAAGGAAAAAAGAAGAAAAGCGAAGTAGATAAGATAGCAATCATATCTGAAGATAAGAGATTAATCGAAGAAAGAAGAAAAAAACTAATTGAATTAAGTGAAGAAAGAAAATTGAGAAGTGAAGAAAGAAGTGAAAGAAGAAAAATATATTTGGAAACATATCCATATATTTGTGATAATTGTAAGAATTTCGCTATTGGAGAATATAAATATTGTCAATTTTGTGGAGTTCAAGGTAAAATAAGATTGGCAAAAATTAGTGATTATGATGAGATATCTCAAGTACAGTTACAGCAAAAAATTGAGGAAGAGAAACTAATCCTAGCAAAAATACCTTCAGAGCAGAAAATTGAGGAACAAGAACCAGTTCAAATAAAAAAACCTCCAGAAAAGATAGAACCACCAGAAACTACATTTGAACAATATGAGAAAAAGTCAGAAGAAAAACTTGTAGAACAGCCTATAAATCAAATCCAACCTTCAAACCAGTTAGAAATTCAAACACAAACTTTAAAACTTCCTCCTGAACAAATAGTTAAATCACCAGTAACTCCTGTAAAACCTAAGAAAAAGAAAGAAATTGTCCAAGAAAAAATAACACCCCCTAAACCGGAAATAAGTGAATGTCCTTTTTGTGGTATTCAAATTGAAATAAAAGATATATTTTGTCAGCAATGTGGGTATATATTAAAAAAGTGATATTTATTAACCTTATGGGAGTATTATAAAATTTTTTAGGAGTACCTCTTTTCGATGAGATATGTTAACCTGACATTTCTCAAGTATAAACATTTAAATTTAAAAACTAGAAGTATTTTATCTTAATTAATAAGGAAACAAATCATTAGGATTAAGCTGCATTTTAATGGCAAACTTCTGTACCCGCTGTGGGCAATCTGTACAACGTGAATGGAACGTATGCCCATACTGTGGGTGTATTATACACCATATGGCAAATGCTCAGAAATTGAGTGTCGAAGCGCATCAACCTATAAACCAACTAAGTATTCCTAAAAGAGAAGGTGCAGAAGAAACAAGGTTATCAAAGTCTCAAAAGGTAGCAATAATTTTTGCCGCGATAATTTTAATTGCTGCAATTATCATACCTTTTGTAGGTCTATCAATATTTAATTTTACCATCCTACAAAGAGAAGTGCAATTTTATGTGAATAATGGATGGACTTTTACATCCTATACAATTTCAACTCCACGTG
>JBHLKB010000040.1:0-11735 GCA_048887205.1 Candidatus Hodarchaeota archaeon | reverse complement strand
CAATTATAGTTGCGACTGGTCTCAAGCCGTTTGATCCATCTATTTTAGGGGAATATGGTTATGAAAAATACCCTGATGTCATAACCACGATGCAGATGGAGAGATTATTTAACAATGATGGTCCAACCCATGGAAAAGTTGTAAGACCCTCTAATGGACAAATTCCTAATAAAGTGTCTTTTGTTTTATGTGTTGGTTCTCGGAACAAAAAAATCCATCGAGAATATTGCAGTCAAGTTTGTTGTAATGTGGCGATTAAACAAGCGATTCTGTTAAAAAAAGAAAACCCTGATGTAAAAATTAATATTTATTACACTGATATTAGAGCTGTAGGTAAAAATTGTGAAGAATTTTACAATAGAGCACTTGAAACTTTCGGTGTTCGCTTTATAAAAAGCAGCATATCAGCAATTTTAAAAAGTGATACTTCAAATGAGTTAATCGTTCGTGGTGAAGATGTTATCGGGAATGCTCTTTTCGAAAATAAGACAGATTTAGTAGTTTTGGCAGTAGGTATAGACCCTGCAGAAGGGACAGATGAATTAAGTAAGATTTTAAATATATCTCAAGATCCTAATGGTTTTCTATTAGAAAAGCATTTAAAAGTCAAACCCTCAGAAACGCTTGTAAGCGGGATTTATTTGGCAGGAGCAATTCAATCCCCTAAAGATATTCCTAATAGCATTGCTCAAGCAGAGAGTGCCGCAGCCAAAGCAATAGCATTAATTACTCGTGGTAAAGTAGAGTTAGATCCACATATTGTTTATTTTAATAAAGATAAATGTGATTTATGTAGACTATGTGAAAATATATGTGAATTTAATGCTTTAAAAATAGAAGATAATCAACTAAAGATTACTCAAGCTAACTGTTCAGGGTGCGGTGCTTGTGCTGCGATGTGCCCTTATGATGCACTCTATATTCCAGGTTTTCAAAAAGCTCAAATCTCTACTCAAATTAAATCAGTTCTTAGTGAAAAAAAAGAATTTCCATTAATAATTTCATTTCTTTGTAATTGGTGTTCTTATGTAGGTGCTGATCTTGCAGGGACAAGTAAAATAATTTATCCTACAAATGTTAGAACAATTCACGTCATGTGTACAGCAATGCTTAATCCCTCCTTAGTATTTGAAAGCTTCTTTTATGGTGCTGATGGTGTATTGATTGCTGGTTGTCATCCTCAAGACTGTCATTATAAAACAGGATTTATAAAGGCAGAAACACGCTATGAAAGTATCAGAGAAATCTTAGCTGAAGCAAATATTAATGAAAATCGCGTTAAAATTGTTAGCATATCAGCGGGAGAAGGTGAAAAATTCGCTAAAATTATAAAACAATTTAAAGACGAACTGGTAAATCTAGGACCTATTCGACCAGGTGAATATTTAAAACCTCCTACCACTAAAGAACTATTAAAAGACAAAGCGAAATTAGATGAAATTTAAAAATTACCAAATAAGTATTAATTTCTTTAAGATTAAATGTTAATGTTTTATTACAAACTCTCTTATAAACATTATTAAGAAATTTTTTTTATTATAATATAGGATGCGAATTTTAATTTTAAAATTATAATTTAACATTTGATGTGTCAAATATGAGAGTTCGTGCTATTACAATTGGACAAATAATACCTTTTTTATATAAAAATGAATCAATAATATCATTTTTACAAGATAAATTCAGCAATTTCTCTTCTTTCATTAATGAGATTAGCAGTATGTTAGAAGAAATTAATATTGAAGTTGAATCTATAAGGACTTGCTCCCAACCGCTCTTTAGCTACGATAATAAGCTATTTTATGAGAAAAATTTAAAAGAGACTCTTATGGACATTGATAATCAAATAGCCTTTTTACAAGATGTATTTAACGATTATGGAATTAATTATTTTTCTTGTGCTATGATGCGAGCTGATCAAATTGAAGAATTAGGAATATTTGAAAAATTATTATTAAATGAAGTCCCGCAATTTATTAAAAATAAAAGCAATTTTTTTACATCTCTGCCTGTAGCTTCTACCGTAAAGGGAATTAATTTAACAGCATTAAGATCAGGCGCCAAAATAATTAAAGACTTATCAGACCCAGATCCTTTTAATAATTTACAATTTTGTGTTTCTTCTAATGTTGGTCCAAACACACCATTCTTTCCCGCTGCTTATCATTTATCAGAAAAACCTGCTTTTTCTTTGGCTTTAGAAATGGCAGATGAAGTAATAAATGTTATTGAAAAGTCAGCTACATTAAAAGATGTCCAACTTAATTTATTAGCAAAATTTAATGAAATTTATGACAATTTAACAAAAATTTCTGAAAAAGTCAGTAGGAACTTTAATATTGAATTTAAGGGAATCGATTTTTCCCCTGCATCTTATCCCGAGATTGATAAAAGTATCGGTACAGCGATAGAAAAATTAGGATTTGAATATTTTGGAGCTAATGGAACATTAACTGGTGTTGCTTTAATAAAGAACTCTATCCCTACCAACAAGGATAAAATAATAGGTTTTTCAGGTTTCATGCAACCTGTTTTAGAAGATTTTATTCTATCAAAAAGATTATCTGAAAATAAATATAATTTAGATTCACTCCTATTATATTCTACCATGTGTGGAGCAGGACTCGATGTAGTTCCCCTTCCTGGCGATATTACAGAAAAAGAATTATTTTACATCTTACTCGATATTTGTACTATTTCCATCACATTAAATAAACCTTTAACCTGTAGACTTATGCCAATCCCTGGAAAAAGCTCAGGCGATGATGTTGAGTTTGATTTTGAATATTTTGCTCCCTCTAAGATAATTAACTTCAGAAGATTAGTTAGTGATAATAAAAATGATCTATTCAATCGAAATGAAAAATATTTGAAATTTCTTTAATAAAATTTTTTAGAGAGATTATCTAATTATTCTTTTGAATATTTTCAAAAATTATACATTAATATTTAAATGAGTAAGAAAAATAAAAAGAAGGCACTACGTTTCTTTAATGAAGCGATTGAATATATTGATAGATTTGATAACCAAGACATCTTAATAGAAGAAGCTACAATCCCTTTAAATATAAGAAACCCTAACTCTAATTTTTTAAGAGATGAAATGTTAAATGAGTTAAATAATCTGAGGAATATCATTAGAGATAATCCTGATTTAAAAATTGAGAAATTGTCAGAAGAAGAAAAAGAGATCTTTAATAATTTCATTAAGTTTTATAGAATATGTCCTTTATGCGGAAATCCTAATCACTTTTTTAATTTAAAAAAGATATTCTTTGATGAGAATAAGAAACTCCTTATAGAACAATTAATCCAATTAATGACATTAAAAAGTAATAAATTAAGAAAATATCATCTACATTTAGGAGTTCCATGCTGTAATTGTTATAAGAATTTAATTGAATAATAATTAAAAATTATAAATTTTATTCTAAATATTCAATTATTTTACCACTCTGAGTAATTTCATAAAAAATCTCACTAGTCTTTTCATTTTTAATTATGTCAATGCAAAAAGCTTTAATTAAAAAATCCATGTTATAGTTAAACATTGATTCATCCTCGATAATTTTATCTTTTATCAGCTTATTTATCAAATCTTTTTTTGAAATCCGTTTTAAATCGTTTATTATTTTCAGAATTTCTCGTCTAATTGGGTGATTAACTGCTTTCAGGTATAAATCATGCAAATATCTTGTCCCCTCTACTGTTTTACCAAATTCTTCCATTGTTTTATAATTTTTGAAATCAAATTCATTAGGCATGGATTAGTAAAAGAAAAAAGAAAGAAAAATTTTATGTTTGAACTTTATAAAAATGAAGTCTATGTTAAAATATAAATGGACTTTAGAAAAAAGCATTATTAGTGTGAAAAAAGAGAAAAGAAAGTTATTATTAAAACTCGAAAGTGAAAGCCCAAAATTAACACTAATAATTATAATTTAATTTCAGAGCTATTAAAAGAATTCTTCAATGGAAGTTGATTTGAAATAATCTAATTAAATAATTTTTTAATAAATTCCCCAATCTTACTTAATGCCTCTTTTGCTTCCGGTAAATCGCTAAATCCAAAATATTGGAAAACGTGGGTGGTATCTTCCCATTCTTGTAGTGTAACATCTAAACCTGCGATTTTAGCTCGTTCAACGAAACGTGTTGAATGATCATATAACATTTCACTTTTACTTACTTGTATTAAGATTGGAGGTAAGCCTTTTAAATCTGCGAGAACTGGTGAAATTAGAGGATTATTAGGATCGGCTCCTGCTAAATAAGCGGGTGCCCACCATAATATCCCGATATCCGCTAATATTGGATCTGTTTTAGCGTTTTCTAAAATAGTTTTGCTATTGTTCGTATAATCAATACCTGGTGACATCGCAACTGCTCCAGCCGGTAGAGAAATTCCATCATCTCTCACTTTAATTAAAGTTGCTAGAGTTAAGTTACCGCCAGCAGAATCTCCAGCAATAACTATATTTTCTGCTTTAAATCCTTGTGATAAGAGCCAATTATAAGCTTCAAAACAGTCTTCTAAACCTGCTGGAAAAGGATGTTCAGGAGCAAGACGATAATCAACACTTAACACTCGCATTTTAGTCATTTTAGCTAGTTCTATTGTTAAACGTCTATGAGTTTTTGGAGACATCAAAACCATACCTCCTCCATGAAAATATAAAATTATTTTATCATCCATTGCCCCAGGTACGATTTGCCATTCTGCAGGAACATTTCCAACGTTAAATTTATTTATTTCTACATCTTCTGGTAGTGGATATTGTTCTAACCGAATATCTGCTGAATATTCGATAATAAATCGAAATAACTTCGCTAATAAAAGCATTTCTTCATAGGTAAAGATCCCATAAAGATCTTCTACAGTACCCTCCCCTTTAGATAATTCTTGAAAAAATCTCTCATTTTCTTCTGTTATTTTTTGCATATATGTTTGCAGGTTGACCCCTTTATTTTCTTCAAGTTTTAGGAATTCTAAAGCACCATTCAATTGAATTTTTTGGCTTTTATCAATAAGCTTAAGAATCTCAGGACGGATTTTTGATCTGTCTAAAATTGTCATATTTCACTTAAATTGTAAAATTTGATTTTCATTTTATAAATAAATATCCAAATAATCCTTATTAATTTTAATTATATTAAAAATAAAATTAATCTCTCTAAATGAATTTTTCACTCAGAAATGAAAAGAAAAATATTTTATTTTGGCACTCTTATTTCTTCATTAATTTTAATTTAAATGTAAATTAGATGAAAAAAATGAATTTAGATGAAATTAAAACTCTATTGGGACCAGAAGCAGATGATTTATTAAATCATACATGTACTGGAATCCCAAAAGAAATGATACATCCTCCTGGACCTGATTTTATTGAAAGAGTTGTAGCACACTCAGATAGGAATAACCTAGTATTGAATAATATGAGTCGCCTATTTAATCAAACCGGTAGATTAGCGGGGACGGGATATCTCTCAATATTACCTGTAGACCAGGGAATTGAACATAGTGCTTCAGCTAGTTTTGCTGTTAATCCATCATATTTTGATCCTGAAAATATTATCAAATTAGCTATTAATGGAGGTTGTAGCGCTGTAGCATCTACTCTTGGTGTTTTAGGTTCTGTCTCAAGGCTTTATGCTCACAAAATTCCATTTTTAGTAAAAATTAATCATAATGAGCTACTTACTAAGCCTACTTTATCAGATCAAACTCTTTTTGCGAATGTAGATCAAGCATGGGATATGGGTGCAGCTGCGGTAGGCGCAACAATATATTTTGGTTCACAAAATTCGCGACGTCAAATCCAAGAAATCAGTGAAGCATTCAAATATGCTCATGAGTTAGGATTAGTGTGTATTCTTTGGACTTATTTAAGGAATCCAGAAGAATTTATAAAAAACGGAAAAGATTATCACACTGCAAATGATTTGGAAAGTCAAGCTAATTATCTTGGGGTCACTATCGAAGCAGATATAATAAAACAAAAATTATCTACACTTAGTCGAGGTTTTCTTGATTTAAATTTTGGTAAAACAGACAAACTTGTTTATGAAAAACTAGCAACTGATCATCCAATTGAGTGGAATCGATATCAAGTAGCGAATTGTTTTATGGGACGCGCTGGTTTAATTAATTCTGGTGGAGAATCTGGTGGTACAGATCTACAGGATGCTGTGATGGCGGCGGTAATTAATAAACGTTCGGGAGGGATGGGCTTAATCTTAGGACGGAAAGCATTTAAAAAACCCACTCCAGAAGGTATTAAAATTCTTAATGCTGTTCAAGATGTTTATTTAAATAGAGATATTACTATTGCCTAAAAAATTTTTATTCTCTCTTTTTTTCCTTTTTTTTAATTAAATTAAAATTAAAAATAAAAATAATATTATTCAAAGTAAAGAAATAATTTTATCTTGAGATTATTATGGGAAAAGAAAGGAATTTTAGACCAGATCCAAATTTGAATCCTTATAGAGTTAGGCAAGAACCTCCTCCTCCCAAAAGACCTATTATAGATTTTAGTACTCGCCGAATTTGCCCTGCATGTGGGAAAGACATCAAAATAACCCACAATTTCTGTAAATATTGCGGAGTTGATTTAAGTGGAATAGAGCCTATTGGTAGAGATGAAATATCGAAACAGTTAGCTACAACCGCTGTAAACGATCCTGATCCAGAAGTTCGAAAAGAAGCAATTGACACATTGGGAGAATTTGGAGATGAATCAGTTCTAGGAGTTCTTACATATGTTCTTCTTAATGATCCAGATGAAAATGTAAGAAAGGAAGCTGCAGATGAGCTGGGAGATCTCCTCCATCCATATAGTTTGGATGTATTAGCAAGGGCACTTAAAGATGAAAGTGCACTAGTTAGGAAAGAAGCAATTGATGGTTTAAAGAAGATTAAAAAAAAGAGCAGGGAGAAGCAGGTTTATGAGAAACAACCAGAGGTTAGGGAGGATAAGGAAGATACACTAAAACCGGAAGAATATACAGAAGATAATGATACAAATTTATCCTAGAAATTTTTTTCTATCCTTAAATAGGAATTAGAATTAATTCTTAGTTAAAAGTGTAAAATTAGAATTCTAATAATCCTTATTTGAAATTTTTGGTAATTTTCTTTAACCGCTTGGATTTTCTTCTTTGGATTCCTCTAAAATTCTTATTATTTCTGCTTTTCTTATATTACTAGGTAAGTTAATTTTTTTCTTCTCAGCATATATTTTGAGATCTTTTACAGTCATAGAATTAAAATCTATTATTTCTTTAGTAGTATTCACTTTTTTTGTAGCAGGAATCTTCTTTAAAGCTTGTTTCATTGAATTTGGCTTGCTTGGCATTGGAGTCAATGAGGATTTTTGTTTTGTATTTGATTCTGTTGTGGATTTTGAGGGTATTGCCATTTTTGTGGCATCTTTCAGTTTTTCTCCCTTTTCTAATACTTCTAAAGCCTCAACAATCCCATTTTTTTCATCAAAGTAAACACGTAATAAAGTATTATCTAATTCCAACATATACTTTGGTAATTTTTTAACTGGTTCCCATTCACTTTCTTCAATTTCTTCTCCAAAGATTTTAGCAGTTTTAGAAACTGGTGCATAAAGTGTATGGCCCAAAATGAGATTTAGTCTTTTATATTCATTAGGAATTTCTGTTTTCAGTACTTTTTCCTTAATTTTTTGTTTTTGATCCTCTGATAATCCTACTACTTTACTAAATGTAGATGGTTTGACCATTGGTTGTTTTTGAATTTGAGAACTCACTCTTGGTTTTAAACCGCTTGGTGCAAAAGATGAAATTACTACTTCATCACTTGTGTCTTGTAATGCTGGTGAAAAGTATTCCTCTTTTGCTTGCACCTTCGTTGTTTTTGGCTTAATATCTGTAATGTTTACTTGTCCCATTCTCTCTCGTTCAATATTTCGAATATATCGCATATCAGCCAATCTTTCAGTAACTTCCATTGATTCCAAATTAAAAGCATTTAAAAATTCCGTAGGTTCATCTCCTGCATCTACAGAAACAATCTTACAGCGGTGATATCTCGAATCTCTCATTAATTCTTCTTGAACAGATTGAGCGACTCTTGAGCTTATAAATCGCTTTCGGACAGGAGATTTCGAACCTTTCCAAATAAAAATTCTACGTAGGTCTTCCCTTATTATTACTAAAACTTGTTCTGGGTGTAAATTAGTTTGAAGTTCTTCTTTATTTATATCTAATTTCATACGTTCTCCCGAATCATCCAATTCATAAACCATAAATGTTTCAAGTTCTGTCATTTTCATTCAGTAATTTACATAATCATTGATATTTCATTATCTAAGGAAATAATTAATTAATCTGTTATTAAAATTTGAAATTTCTTTTCAAACTTAATTATTTTAAAGAAAATATAAATTACCCTAATAAAAATTTTTTTTTTAAAAAATGTAAATAAACTAGTTTTTATATTTGAAAAAAAAAGTTAATTTTTTTTAATTCAATTGAGAGATCAAGGAACCCATCCAGGTCCACCACGAAAATCATGAAGAACATTATCTATTGAAAGCACAAATCCTACAAGAATTCTTCGATCAGTTTCATTATCAAGGATTCTTAAAGCATACGTATCTTTGAAATCTAATAATCCTCCTAGAAAGACATCTCTCCATTTATCTGCTTTTTCGATTTCTGCCACAATTTTTCCAGTGGTTACATCATAAACCTTATAACTCCAACCCATAAATTTACCTTGGGCGCGATACCATTGATTTCCGTTAGGATCTTCAAGATAAAACACAGGCCTGAAAAAAGAAAGGATCTTCTTCTTAATTCGAGCTATTAAATTCCCCTGTGGATCCTTTAAATCTTGAGCTCCACGAGCAGATACGATTTTGGAATGTATTGTAGCTGCAATCGTACCATCAACCTCCAATAGTTCGACTCTACGCCTAATGCTCAAGATTACTCTATGCATTCTTCCTATAATTTGATTATTTTCATCCAAGATATCGCCGGAACCCCAATCCCAATATTTTTCCTTCAAAATGTAGTAATTCCGGTTAATATCAAATAATCCTCCAGTGTATTTATCTGGTTGCCTAGCAGTAGCTTGTGTAGAAGCTGTTTCAATTTGCGTTGTACTAGGTTCTAAGGCTGAACCACAACTCTCACAAAAATTTTGAGATGGATCTTTTATTTCCGCACCACAGTTTTTGCAAAATACCAACTTATATCATCTAATTTTTTATAATTTTGTTATGTTTTGAATGGTAACCTGCTTTTATAAAGTTTAGGGTAAATATTCAAGTAAATTATATCTTCATGAAAATCTTTTAATTGTATAAGGTTTAATAAATTATTAACAAAAAATTGTAGTAGCAGAGAAATGTCATCAATCCCACAATTATTAAAATTAAAAGATTATATAACCCTAATTGGTACTAGTTTAGGTATGATTAGTTTAATTTGTGCCTGTATTGGTAGTCGCGAATTTCTTTCATTAGGATTTTTTTTAATATCAATCTCCCTTGGTACTGATATGATTGATGGTTATATCGCTCGAAAAACTAAAACAGTAAATGAAATGGGGAAAGAATTGGATTCTCTGAGTGATTCTTTAACATTTGGCATTGTACCCGCAATTTTAACTTACCAGTCGTTCAAAACAAACAGCCTTTTTGATATCATTATTATCATAGCGGCAATATGTTTTGCTTGTGGAGCAATCCTTAGGTTAGCACGATTTAACATTTCAAAGAGCCCAGGATATACAGGTGTACCAACACCAATCAGCGCATTATTATTAATTGTTTATTTCTATGCGAATTATTTCTATTCTTTCGCAATGGGAGGCAATTATTATCCTTTATCATCTTATTTAATCCCACTGTTTATGGTCTTAATTGGTTGGTTTAATATCACAACATATATTCGATATCATGAAAAAGATAAAACCACTTACCTTTTATTCCTCATACTTGCTCCTCTTTGCCCTATTTTTGCTATAGTTGGTCTAAGCTCACCAAATTTTTTAATCTCGATAATTATTTCTATTTTCTTTTTAGGAGTTTTCTATTTAACCTTGATAACTATTATTAAAGGATTTTTTTTGTATCTTATTAGACAAAGAAAGGCAAGCAAAATTTCTAAATAATTATTTTCAGTTACCAAATAGATAGGAAAAGTTTTAAGTAATAAGCTTAAAATATTTTCCTCTTCCAGTTTTCAATGTCTTCAAGAATTTCTTTTTTCTCATTCTCCTCTAACAAATTAATTTTTTCTTTATACTTGTTTATGGTACTTCTTATTTTATGTAATGTTACTGAAAAACCTTTTTTCTCTAATATTAAATCAGCAACAGCTTGCAGTTTTTTGCCAAATTCATCACCCTTAAGCTTTTCCAACTCCTGAATTAAATTATTAAAAGCAGTATTAATTATTATAGCAGCTTCATCACCCGCTATTGGTTGGACTGCTGTTAAAAATTCGACTTTTTCTTGTAATTTTTGTTTTAAATCTACAATTTGAGGGGTGGAGATAGTAGAGCTTGGAGTAGATTTCGATGGGCCTTTTGTAGACCTTATATCACCTGTGGGAATCTCTTGAATTTTATGGGGTATAGAAATTGTAGGTTTAGTTCGTTCATTTTCAATTTTTTGAGACTGAATTTTGGTAGGAATTATAGGCTTCGCAGCTGTAAGAGCTTTAGATGGTGTAATTTTAATAGGTTGTGTTTTAGCCATTTGAGTACCATGAAAAGTATCAGAATAAGCATTTTCCCATATATTTTTAATTAAAGGATCTAATTGCTTGATTAACGGTTCGAATGTGCTTCCAAATCCAAGAAAATCATCCAGGGGGTCCTTTGAATCTTGGATAAATCCCATTATGAACTTTTTATTATCGCCGTTTACAAAAATTAAATTTTCATTTCGATAGGTTCTATAAATGAAATTCTTAATGCTTGCGAGGCTCTTAACAACGCTGTTTGTATGAGCTTCTGAGGATACAATCTTGATTTTTAAACTATCAGCAATTTTTTCAAATTGTTCAAATGCTATATGATTTTCAATATGAGGAATGATAATATCCAAGTTTTCTTGCGAAAATTCTATAAGATCTTGAATTTCTTCATTAACTTTGGTTACACTATTTATTGTCCAAACGTTCTTAATTATAGATTTTTCATATAGATTAATCCCTTGAATATAATTTCTCATTACATCTTCAATAGGTTTATTTAAGTTTGAAACTTCGTTTATTGAATTCTGAATAACCTGGTTTAAACTTTCTGCAATTTTAATTTCAAGATTTTTCATAGTCATAAAAAGGCTTTCTTGATTCTCTTTGAGCAATTCATGAATTTTATTCATTTTAGTCTCAAAATTACTTAACATATTCAATAGAAGCATTTTTAAATCATTTCGGTATTGAAATATTGACTCTGAAGTATTTTCTATTGGCTTAGATGTTTCATCAAACTCTTTTTCAATTTGTTCATATAAATTATTGGCAAAATCTCCAGTTATAGTATTTTCGAAATTCTGCTCAATAATTGTAAGAATTTCGTCTTTATGTCTTTTAAAATCCAGAGAATCTATAGCTTTAATTATTTCTGATTTAAGATTGTTTAATAAATCAGCAGATTTGGTTTGAGTGGTATTTTTTATTTTCTGATTAAGCTTAGAAATATAATTTTCAATTTTCCTTAATTCTTCCATACCTTCAACAAT
>JBHLKB010000039.1:0-11788 GCA_048887205.1 Candidatus Hodarchaeota archaeon | reverse complement strand
GGTGAAAAAATCGAATGCAGTAGAGATATTACAATCCATTTCTTCCTTAATTATAATAATATTCTCCAATGTTAATTACCTAATGGATGAGTTTTTAATTTTTATATAATTGATTTTTTAGTTTATTTAAGTAACAAAATGTTATAAAGTAACAAATTTTTATGTTATTTAAAGTAATAAGTAACTAATTGGTAATATTATGAAAAAAATGGAAGTATTTGAAGATTTACAGAATATAAAAAGTTGCCCCATAGAAGTAGCTCTTAATATTATAGGAAAGAAATGGTCAATACAAATAATTAGAGATTTATTTCAAGGAAAAAAAAGGTTTACAGATTTTTTGGAAGCAAATCCTCAAATAAGTACAAAGATGCTATCATCACGGCTGAAAGAATTGCAGATTTCCGGTTTAATCGAGAAAAGAGTCATCTCTGCTACGCCAGTAAGGATAAAATATTCTTTAACGCAGAAAGGGAGGGATCTAAATAGAGTTTTATTTCATTTAGCTGAATTTTCTCTAAGAAATTATCCAAGTAAAGTTTATAATAAAAAATCAAAATCAATAGAATTGGATATTTTGAATCTAAAGAAATTTTTTGAAATAGATGATTCATTATTAATTTCAGATTTCTAACCCAAAAATATGGACATATAATCTTATTTTCCTTGAATCTGATTATTTTGTATAAAAATGTCAAAAATTTTATATATTAATTATAATAATTAGTTTTAGTAAATAACATCAAATCCAAAATAAAAAGTTAGAAATTATGTCAGAACCAGAAATAAGTAATGAGGGATTAAGTGAGTTTTTTAAAGCCATAAAAGAGAGATACGAATCATTGAATGCTAATGAAAGATTTAAGGAGGAGTTTAAGGATAGGAATTTCAAAATATTGTTAAATCCAAGAGATAGAGAATATGCTGCTTTAGTTACAGTTGAAAATGCAATTGTATCTGTTGAAGGGATAAAAAACACACCTAAAGAAAACATATCAAAAGAAAAATTAGGATGGGATAGTTACATGAAAACAACAAGAAAAACATTCAAGGAAATCGGTGATGGGACACTTTCAAGCCGTGATATAAGAAAAAAAGTTCTCTCTCGAAAGATAAAGGTTAAAGGATTAAAATATTTGGCATTATTTAGTCAAATGAGTGCTTTACGAAGAGAAGATACTAAATAATATATTAATTTTTAAATGTAATCAACAAAATTGCTCTGTAAGCTATCTTTTTGTAATATATTTTAAAAATAATTCACTCATTCTATTCTTATTATTTGAAGAGTAGAAGTCCAGGTCTCATAGGGTAAGTTACCCGTATCTTTAAATTCTTTCCTTCCTTAATTATTAACATATTAAAAATATATTCATATCGAGATTATCTTGGAATTAAAATCAGAATCGAATAAAGCTAGAGAGACAATAGATATAGTAGAGACTGAACAAGAAAGAACAAATCATTTAGTATTGTTGGAAAGAAGATCTTTTCGAATTGCTTTAATCAGTACTTTTTCTGCATTGGCTATTGTCTTAGGGTTCTTATTAGTATATATCCCTAATATAGAGTTATTTACTTTAACTATATTCTTATCAGGTTTTATCCTAGGTAAAAGAGATGGTATAATTGTTGGATTTTTGAGTTCATTTATTTTTTGTTTTTTTAATCCTTTAGGTGCATCTCCTTTACCACTTTTAACCTTCCAATTAATTCATTATTCAATGACTGGATTAATAGGGGCATTAACCAATAGTTATTTAAAAAAGAAGAATTTCTTTAATCCAAAGGAAGATTTATACATTTTTTCTGTATTAATTATTTTTGGAGTACTTGGATTATTAATTACAACTAGTTTTCAAATGTTTTCTTCACTAGTTCATGTTTTATCTTTTTTTGGTACGATAAATGAATTCTTATCCTATCTTCTTACAGGGATAGGTTTTACAGCAATACATATAATTGGAAATACACTTGGATTCATCTTTATCTTACCAGGACTAATCCAGCTAATAAACAGGATGCTTAATTAAAACAGTAAGAATTTAAAAAATAGCCAAAAATGCAATCGTAGATGGTAACATCATAATCAAGATTATAATTATGCAAATTAATAAACAAGTGTTTCGCTTTTTTTTCTGCTCTTCAGAATTTTCATTGATTTCGTGGTTATTTATATTTTCTATATCCATCTTATGATTTCTAAAGTATATTTAACTTGAAGTATTTAATATAGAATTAGAATTAATAATTTATTAATTATTACGCTTGAGATAATAACGTAATCTTACCACCAGCAGCTTCTACTTTTTCAATAGCTTTTTTTGAAGCTTTATTTACAATTACGTTAATAGTTTTATTAATCTCACCACGGCCTAATACTTTCTGAATGTTAATTTCATTCAAGTTAATATTGTATGTGTTTCCGGATTTTGTTGCCTTTTTATCCAGAACGAAATTTTCAATAATTTGGTCTAATTCTTTAACATTAATAGTATTTGTTTGATATATGCGGATTAAATCTTGAGGACGTTTAAATCCTCTTTTTCCAATATCCCAATCGGGATCTGGAAAACCAAGTTCTTTTTGCTTTAAATAGTAGCTTTTCTTACTCTTTTTCCATTGAGTAGTTTTTCCTTTTCCCGCACGTTGTCCCGTTTTTCTATGTTGTCCTACTCTCCCGTGACCGTGGGTACGCTTACCTCTCATTTTTCGAACTTTTTTGTTGAATTTTCTTGTAATAATGGTTCACCCTTTTATCATAACATTTTATGAATTAATTCATTAATATATATACCAACATTTCCGAGTGTTCCCCCTTCGTTATAGTGCTTCTTTATAGTACCTCGATGTCCCCTTTTTGGTGGATGAAGGCGAAATATAGGTTTAATTTTGTATATATCTTTTTCTCGATACTGTATTTCTCCATTCAGTAGAGCTTTTGCAAATTCTCTAAAATTTTTATAATTCGTTAGATTCTTAATATGTTCCTCTGTTAGAGCTTTATTGCCCTCTACTTTTCCTCTAACTCGTAATAATCTAATTAACGTTTTTTCATCAATTTCCCCATAAGCAATATAATCTTTGCATTTAACTAACATACCCTTATACGATTGAGTACCCCAGATAAGAACACCATGATTTACTTTATGCATCCTAAGCATCTTTAGCGTATCTGATATTTTGCTCCTCATTCCTGGAGCGCCTCTGATACGAACTGCGAAAAATAATTTAGGTGTAAATTCTGCTTGTTTTAATTTTGATTTCTTTTTTACCATAGACATTCATGCACCACTCTTTTTTATAAATTGAAGTTGTATTTATGAGCATTTTTTAGAGCATCGAATGTAGCTTTTACGAGATTTTCGCTTGTTCTTGTGTCGCCGAATGTTTTACTCCAAATATCTTCAATCCCGCATAATCTTAATACAGGTTTTACCTTATCTGCACAAACTAATCCTACACCAGCAGGCGCTGGAATGAGCTGAATTTTGACTGAACCGCATTTTCCTTTAATTTTAAAAGGGATACTATGAGTACCTCCACATGCACATTCTTTACTTCCGCAGCCTCGTATGACTGGAACTACTGAAAGTTTTGCTTTATCAATTGCTTTCCTGATTGCTGGTCCTACTTCTCGAGCCTTCTCAGAAGCAGTACCGATAAATCCATCTGCCCCAACTAGTACAACTGCTTTAAACTTAGAACGTTGTCCGCTAGCAGTCATCTGTTGAACCATTTTTATATCTGTTACATGTTCTGTTAATTGGGGTAAAAGGATATTTATAATTTCTTTTTCTTTAACTACCAAATTATTTTGAAATATTTTTTCAAGGGTTATAAGCCCTTGTTGGACGAGTTCCCCGAGCTTAGTTTTAGGGATCCATTCTTCATCAATATTTCTTAAACGACTCATTTTTCTTCACTTTTTTAAATACTGTTTTTGATCTTTTTCAATGAATCTGAAAATATTTGATTGATTTTCATTGGATTTAATTTTTTCTTGTTTAAATAACCCGAGAAGATTTCTTCATATTTTTCTGGCTCATTTGATTTCAACAATTTTGCATAATCTTGAATATGATTACCTTTAATTTTTTCTTCAAAGCCTTCAGGAAAAAATGCTTCACGATAAGGAACAGTTAATCCAGCATCTACTATTCCTTTACAAGCAGCAAGTACTCTATTTCTATGGTAAAAAATACCTAAATCAAAAATTACATCCTGAATATTTTTAGTTTTCGCTCTTAATCCTGCTAAATAACCAGTTAAATATGATGCTGGAATGTTACCTGGATTTGCAGTCCAACCATATTTTGAATCCAATTCTTTGGAAAAAGCAGAAACCAAAATTTTGTCTCCATTTAATTTGGATTGAACAATTTGAACTCTCATATGATTATTTGAAGCTCGAATAACTACTCTTAATTTCCTTGATTTAAGCAATTTTAACCTTTTATGATAGTCCGTTTTGCCATCATAACGTCGTCGAAATGATCTTCTATATCTTGGACCCCTTGCCATTTTAACGACCTCTTTTAATCAATTCTTTTTCCTTAATAAATCTATTTAATTGAGCAACACTAGTAAACATACCACCTTTTGCATTTCTATATAATTTTCGATAATTAGCTGCAGTAATTAATTTTCGATCTCTAAATTTTTTCAGTTCTCGCCTAATTGGGCGAATTCTTCGAATCCATGCTTTTTTCTTTGGAGTTCTTGCATGTTTTGTTCCTTTTCTTTTTCCCAATCCTCTTGCTCTTCCTTTCTTCTTCCTCTGGTGCTGAAGATTTTTTCGATATTTTGAGATACCTTGCTTATATCTTTTCTGTATGGCCCCTTGTTTAATTAAATTACGAATGTCTTCACGCGTAATTGCAAGGGAAACATCTTCAATCAAATATGGATCAAAATAAACTCTATTTTCTCCACATTTGAGAATCTCAGCAGCCATCCTTCTTTGCGGTTTTAAATTCATTTCTTATTGCCTCCTTTTTTAATAGATTAATCCTCCGTATCAAAAGAATCTTCTAATTCATCTATATCAATAAATTCTCCCGCCTCAATATCAGATATAGGTGCTTCTGCCATCGCTTCCAAGGCTTCAATTTCTTTTTGTGAAATTCCAATGTTTAAAATTCTAAAACCTCTTTTTTGACAATAATCAATAAGTGCTATACGCTTTTTAGCTCCTAATTTGCCCGAAATTTTAATAGCATGTTTCTTTTTATTTAAATTAGATAACTCTTCCTTGTTAGTAATGTTTATTTCTTCATATCCAGAAGGATGTAAACCTCTTACTTTTTTTGGACCTCTATATCCAACGGTTGGAGATTTAACACCTGATTTCTTTTTCTTTCGAGTTTTTGAATCAATTCCTCTGGCTTTTCTCCAAGAATCTTTTACTCGTTTATATCTCCAAGATTCAACTCGTATAAATGATGGTCTTTTCTTATTTATCTTTTTTCGAAGTTCCATCAATCTTTTATCTTGAACCATTATTATTACACCATTTTATTTTATTTCCCAGATAATTTCTTCCCCAAGCATTTTCTTATATAGAAAAACACCATCTTGAAAAACTCGTGGGTCCTTTTTCCTGATACGACAAGCTCTTTTGACATTAGCTGCTGCTTGTCCTAAAGCTTCTTTATCGGGACCTATAAAGAAAAGATCATCTCCACTTATCTCAACTTTTACATTCTTTGGATACTTTGCCTTCCTTGGGGCTCTTTCTCCTAAGAAATTTACCACGTGTATCTCACTCTTATCTGGTTTCACTTCACAATTACACGGAAAATGAGAATAACAGATTTTTGAGACATATTTATAATTTGTTTGAACACCAATAATTAAATTGTTAATAATACTAACAACCGTTTTAATTAAAGCTAATGTACCACTTTTAGGAAAGCTTGTTGAAAAAATAATTTTATTACCTTCAATGGAGACTTTTATCCCTCTAACATGAGAGAAATCTTTAATAATATCTCCATTTGGTCCTTTTACCCTAATCTGATGGCCACCTTCTAATTTAACTTCAACTCCTTCAGGCATATCTAATTCCTCCCTAAAAAATGCTATTTTTACCATATTCTTTACCTCATAAATTATTTAATAGATGTAGCAGAGAGTGTGCCCACCAATTCTCTTTTCTTCTGCTTCTTTCAATGTCATTATACCTTGGTTAGTTGTTAAAATAATTATCCCTAAACCAGGCGCAGGTAATAATTTTCTTTCTAACATATCGAACTGAGAGAGTTTATAATTCAATCTTATTAGCCCAGCACATTCATTTATCTTACCTAATAGAGCAATTTTAAATTTTCCTTGACGTCCATCGTCATATCTCTCAAACTCTCCAATATAAGCATGCTTTTGAAATATTCGCAATACTTGTTGCAGAACTTTAGAAGCTGGACTGATTATAAGCTCATTTTTACGTGCTCTTTCCGCATTTTTAAGAGCACAGCATGCATCTGCTAATGTATTAACCATATTTTATCACTTTTTTCTATACATAAATATAATTCTTATTCAAATCTCTTGAATCCTATATCTTTTCCAATCTCGTAGAAACATCGGCGGCAAATGTATAATCCATAGCGTCGAATAACACCTCTATGAGTATGACAGCGTCTACACTCGCGAACACCCTTTCCATAATGCTTGCCTTGTGGTATCGTATTTCACCTTAATTAATTATATAAATTCTAAATCTAATTTTTTAACAATATCAACTCCAAATTTTTGTATCAAAAAATATTGGGTTTCTTCACGGGATACATAATGATGTTTTGGAACCTTTTTACGAGCTTTCCTCCTAAATTTTACTCTCATCCCTGGTCGTATCACTCTTCCCACACAATCTAAGCCCCATATGCCAATTGTATTATCATATTCAATGCCAGGGATAGAAATATGTTCTGTTATTCCAAAACCAAAATTTCCATAATGGTCAAAACTTTTTTCTAAAATTTTATTATTATTCACAATCAATAGTCTTTTAAGCAGTTTTTCTGCAGCTTGACCCCTAATAGTGATTTTAGTGCCTATAGGACGCCCTTTTCTTAAATTAAATTCTTTCACATTAGTTTTTGAGAGTGTTTTAATTGCTCTTTGACCTGTAATTGTTTCTAAAACCGAAACTGCTTTCTCTAATTCCTCTCCTCCAACTCCAACACCGATATTTAGTACAAGTTTTTCTAAATATGATCTTTTCATTGGGTTTTTCCATTCTTCTTCAAATTTCTTTGATAGAGCCTCTGGAATTTTTCTTTTAGCTTTAGTAGACATTTCTCACACGTAATTATTTTTTTATACCATTAATTTTCAATTTCTGGTAAATCAATTTCAGAATTATCTTCCCCAATAATAAATGTATAATCATATAGGGTTTCTGTATGACCCCCATTATGTTGGATAGAGACTGTACTTGCTTTAGGACCAAATCTTTTCAAAATGTTAATGATTTTTCCCACTTGTCCGATATTTTTTCCAGACATTATGAGTGCTAAATTGTTTTCTTTAAATTTTAGAATTTTATTGATTTCTTGTTCAGGAATGGAAATTTTCAAAACATCCATACGTTTATAAATATCTTCTTTCGGATTTCTAGGATCTTGAACTTTTATTAAAATATTCCTTCCATCATGGAGATTTAATTGAATATGACCTCCTTTTATGCTGGTTTTATTGTTTATCCTACATAATTTGAAATTACTCTCTTCTTCAGAAATTTCATGTAGAATTAAGCCATAATGAGAATCTGGAAGGATTCTATAGTGTTTTTTCATTTTTTCAATAGAAAGAACGTCCATTAATCCTACTGGAAATGATTTATTTCTGACAATTTTTCCATCGACTTTAAAGTAACCCAAACCAATTAACTTTTTCGCTTCTCTATGGGTATCAACAATATTAAGCAGATCTCTAACAATATGAAGGAGTGGTAAACAAAATCTACTAGGATGAGGTCCGGGGGATGGATTTACAAAAAATTTTCCATGTTTTCTTTTAATCTGTAAATACGCAGGTGTATTTAGCCTTTTTAACACTTTTTGGCTGCCATGACGGGTCATTTTTTATTCCTCCTCTTTTTTTTTCTTTGGACCAGAGATTTCTTCTTCATGAAATCCATATAAAGCTTTTCTTTCAATCATACTCGCACGCCAGGGGTCCATTTTTTTTTCTTTCGCGAATTTAGTTATTACTAAATTTGAAATGTGTATGGTTGGATGGAATTGCGTCCCATCTGTCTTCTCAAAAGTACACTCTTTTATTTTTACACGTTGATTCTTTAAAACCTCGATAACAGTACCTTCAAAATCCTTAAACTCACCTCGACAAACTCGAACTTGGTCATCAACTCTAAGGGGGAGTCTTTTAATGCCATATTCATCCCGAAGAAAATCAGCTACCCTTGTGCTAAGCATTTTTGACCGTTGATGATTATTATAATTATAAAGAGCTTTTCTTTGCTTTCTTGGTTGTTTAGATTTAACTTTCAATTTAATCCTTCCATTATATTATTAGTGATGAAATTGATGCTAACCTTGGAAACATTTCTGCTGCTTCTCGTGCAACTGGACCTCTGATTTCTGTACCACGAGGATCTCCTTCCTTTGTAACTAGGACACCAGCATTATCTTCAAAACAAAGTCTTGTTCCGTCTATCCGTCTGAAAATCATTTTTTGCCTAACAATTACAGCTTTCACTATATTTCCTCTCAATTCAGGTCTTCCCTTTTTAATTGTGACTGTACATACACTTCCAACAGATGCTTTTGGTAATCTTCTTAAACGTGTCTTAAAACCGTCTACATTAATGATCTGAGCTATTTTAGCTCCTGAGTTATCTGTAATGATGATTCGAGATCCATTACATAAACCATAACTGGTACGTGGTTTAGTATATGTTTTTCTTCCTAATTTTCTTCTCGTTCCCATTTATACATCCCCACGCAAAATTTTTTCTAATACTATAAATGCTTTTGTTTTAGAAACTTTTCGAGATTCACCAACTCTTACTAAATCTCCATTTTCAACTTCATGAATTAAACAATCTGGTAAATGACATGCAAGTCGTGTATTACGACGCTCATATCTCTGGTATTTTTTAACAAATTGAACATAATCCCGCCTAATAATGACAGTATTTTTTGATTTTTTACTAACAACAATCCCCTGTGTAATTTTTCCTCTTATTCTCGTTTTTCCATGATATGGACAAGATAAGTCTTTACATTCTTCAGCTTTAACCTTAGGAGGAACAACACCAGGGATACCAATGTTTCTACTCATTTTTTTAACCATCTCTTTTTCTTTAAACTTCTTAATCTATTTACAGGAAGTCCCACAATCTTATTCCCTTGAACTTCTAAAAAATAATCATCTCTATCATTCTTGTAGTTTGGTATTTTAAACCTAAATATAAAATCTTTTTTGATATATTTCTTAATTTGCTTATTATATTCAGAAATTAACATATTCTTTGTTTCATCAATCACAACGCCTATATTCGAAAATTTCTTATCTTTTGAATTTGAAATGGGTTTAGCATAGGCATCAATGCCAATGAGGTCATGATATATTAAATATTTTGGATCAATCATTGTTCTTTTTCATTCATCACAGTTAATATTCTAGCTATTTGCTTTCTTAATATTTTTGCTTTAGCAGGATTATCAGAAAGTCCGCCACCAGTTTGCATAGAGTATAACATCATTAACTCTTCCCTTAAACTAAGTAAAACCCGTTGCTTTTCTCTTTCATCCATTTCTCGAATTTTTTTAGCTGTTATTATATCCATTTTTTATCACAAATTTATATTTATTACACTTATTCTTGTTCTGCTTCCTCATTTTCATTTTTTATATCATGATTTAATGAAATTTCAGAAATTTCTGCTTCATCAACTTCATCTAATAATTTTTTGTCTTCTTCAGTTAAAACTCCTTCTTCTTCTTCAATCACGTAATCCGCACGAGTTTTTGCTAGTTTTGCCTCTTTTTCTGCCTGAGCTTTAGCTAAAAGATCTTCTTTGATTTTAATATCATCTCCCATTTTCGTATTAGCTCGCATTATCTTCACAATAATTCCTAATACTCCCGATTTCTGTATACATTGAGCCACACCTTTATCCACCCCTTCTTGAGCTGGTTGACCTGATTTCGACATTGTACCAGCACGAAAGATTTGTGTCCTTGCTCGTTGGGATGTGACTTTTCCAGATATTATTATTTCTACACCACGCGCCCCAGCATCCATTACCTTTCTAAGAATATAATAACCTGCTCTTCTATAGTGTCTTCCGCGGTCTAATGAATATGCTAGTCTTTCTGCCATTATTTGAGCATCTAAATCTGGCTGTGCGACTTCTTCAACCTCAATCTGAGGCATTTCTAATCCGAATCGATCCTGTAAAACATCTGTTATCTCTTGAATGCGTTTTCCACCTTTTCCAATTACAAGACCTGGCCTACTTGTTTTTAAAGTAATCCTTACTCCCAAAGGAGTTCTTTGTAAGTCAACACCCGCAAAACCTGCACGAACTAACTCTGAACGTAGGTATTCGTTTATTTGCATCAATTTAATTCCTTGTTCAATAAAATTTTTAACTAAAGGACTCATTTTCTTAAAAATATTTTATATTCATTATCTTGATTCTATTATTAATTTACCTAGCTTGGGAACTCGTAAATAACAATTTCTATATGTGAGAGATGTTTGAATTTTGCTGTACTACGTCCACGAGCACGTGGAATATATCTTTTTATTATTCTTCCTTTATGTGTTGCTGCATGAATAATCCTGCACAAATCAATATCTAAGCCCTTATATTCTGCATTTGATTCCACAGATGTAAGAATTTCATATATTCTAGCCGCAGCTTTTTGAGGATACCTCCCAGCATACCATTTAAATTGTTTTAAATCATTTCTGTGAGCAACTTTTTTCTTATGTCTTCTGAAAGGTACTGATTGCTCTAATCGGATTACTTTTTCCAAAAATGTTTTTGCTTGATCTACCTTCATTCCTTTGATTACTGCACAAATTTCTCTCCCATGTTTTGGCTTAATTCTGACATCACGACCCGATGCTTTTGCTAATCTATCAGCATCATATTTCTGTTCTACAAATGAATAACCCCAAGTAGGCATTTCTGATCAACTTATTTTATATATAATTATTTCAATGGAACATATTTTGAACTTCTTGTAGCTCCAATCCCTGGTGATCCATGCTGGACTCTTTTTCTGGTCAAAGAAAACTCCCCAAGATATTTTCCAATCATTTCAGGTTTAATTTCAACCGTTTCAAAAATTCTCCCGTTATATACTCCTATTTTAAGACCAACCATCTCTGGAAAAATAATCATGTCCCTTACATGCGTACGAGTTAATAGATCTTTCCCACGTTTTTTAGCGCGATAAGCTCTTCTTAATCTTTCAAGCAATTTTTTTTGTCTAGGAGGTAATCCTCTTTTCAAAGAACGTCTAGCTCTTGCTGGTAATAACTGAATAAATTGATCCATGTTCATTTTCTTCAATTCCTCTAAGGTATATCCTCTATATTTGAATCTTAGTCTATCTAACTCTGCTTCTGTATCCAGTTCTTCTTCTTCTCCTAACACTTCTTCTAATTCTTCCTCGATCTCAGTTTCTATCTCTTTCTTTGAATCTAAGTCTTTTTCTAAATCATTTTCAGATTCTTCTTCTATTTCTTCTGATTTTTTTTTATCAGGTTGTTCATCCGGAGCCATTTTTTAACCAATCTGCTTATT
>JBHLKB010000038.1:0-12058 GCA_048887205.1 Candidatus Hodarchaeota archaeon | reverse complement strand
TGTATTTAATATCACTATAAAGATTATCAAATAAGATAAGCCACGAATACTTTTAATCCATTGTTTAAACAATTTTCCTATGAGAACTAATGGAATCAGACTCAAGAAAATGAATAGTAGAGGGATAATCTCAGTGAATATTAATGCACTTATTGTATATACAATCGAGAACACTAGTTTTGCCCGTGGATCCAAATTATGCAGAAAAGATTTTTTTTTCATGAATTTAAAAGCATTAAGAAATTCTAATGACATTTTATTTATTCCTCTTAAATGTTTGAAGATTTGTATTTTATTATTTTCCTTAGGTAATTTATTATCTCATTTTTAGTCATCATTAATTCAGTTTCTTGAAAACCACTTTCTTGTAATGCTAAATAAAATTGGCGTATTTGTGGTAAAATTAATGAAGTGTGTTTTATTATAAATTCATTATTCAATATTTCTTTTGTAGGTCCATCTGCAACAATTGTACCATCTGCCATTAGTATTGTCCGAGGTAAGTATTCGTAGGCAAATTCAATATTATGGGTAATAATGATTATTGTTTTTCCATTTTTTCTTTCTTTCTCAATTAAATCTATAAAAAAATCGATTTCTTTTGCATCTTGCCCTAATGTTGGTTCATCAAAAACCAATATTTCAGGATCACGGCAAATAATGGAAGCAATAGCTAGTTTTTTAGATTCACCTCCCGATAAATTAAAAGGTGATCGTTTTCTATATCTCTCAAGTTTAAATTCATTTAATATTTGATCTATTCGTTTCTGAATTTCTTCTTTATCTAAATTAAAACTTTTTAATGAAAAATTGAGTTCGTCCTCTACGGAATTAGCAAATAATTGATGGGAAGGATTTTGGAAAATTATTCCTACTTTTTTAGATAAAGTTGCAATGCTTTTCGAATTAATATTTTCATTATTAATATAAATTTCACCCTTAGTTGGTCTTATTAATCCGTTTAAGGTTCGAATAAGACTAGTTTTACCGGCTCCATTTTTTCCCATTATACCAATTAATTCCCCTCGAAAAATGTTTAGGTTTATATTTTTTAGTGCTATTGTACCGTTGGGATATGTGTATCCCACATCTCTGATTATAATCAATGGCATTTTCTTAAACAATCGTAACCTCTACATAATTTTTTATTCTATTTTAAAGATTTTACTGCTTCAGGAATGGAAGTAGGAATATCTTGATTAAATAAATTCTCATTTTTGAGGTTTCTAAAGATTGAATAAATAATAGGTTTGTTTAATCTTAAATTTAGAAACTTATCACCATTTATAACTTTCTCACGAGTTCCATACTCAATCACACTTCCTTTTTGCATTAAAATTATTTGCTCCGCGAACGGAAGAATAAGATCAAGTCGGTGTTCACTGATTAAAATTGTCATACTTCTTTCAATTTGTATCTCTTTTAGTAAGTTAATTATTTTTTTTGCCATATAAGGGTCCAATAAAGCTGTAGGTTCATCTAGAATTAAGATTTTAGGTTCTAAAACCAATATTGATGCAATAGCAACTCGTTGTTGTTCTCCACCACTCAATTCAAAAGGTGCTTTATCTAAAATGTGCTCAATTTCTGTCAATGAAGCACTCTCCTTTATTCTGGTTTCAATTTCTTTTGGGGAAACACCTAAATTTTCCAATCCAAATGCAATTTCGTGCTCTACGTTCATAGCAATTAACTGGTTCTCTGGATTTTGAAAAACTATGCCTACATTTATTGATAAATCAGCAATAGATGTCTCAACAGTATCTTTTCCATTAACAAAAACTTTACCCTTAT
Organism: Candidatus Hodarchaeota archaeon; assembly: GCA_048887205.1. Classification (GTDB taxonomy): domain Archaea; phylum Asgardarchaeota; class Lokiarchaeia; order Sigyniarchaeales; family SOKP01; genus Loki-b32. Next base: position 10,264 of record JBHLKB010000038.1, on the reverse strand, counting down.
AAAAGCCAGAATAAAATTGTGGGATTAAGCCATTCATACATCTAATTAAAGAGGTTTTACCACTTCCAGTTTCACCGCATAATAAGATAAAGTTGGTATGATTCCCTTCAATTTTTAGATTAATATTCTTTAGAGCATACTCCTCATTTCCTTTATATCTATAATAGAAGTTATTAAATTTTATTAAATCCATACTAAGATTTAATCCATTTAGATTATTGTTCTATATTAATTTTTAATTATTTAAAACTTAGATTATAAAAATAGTTTAATTTTCTTAATGATTTGAGTTATAATTGTTTCAATATCCGTTTTAGTAGATAAAGCTGCAGCTCCATCATGCCCCCCTCCGCTTCCTTCATATTGATCAGAGATTCCCTCTAAGATTTTTCCTAAATGCAAACCTGTTTCTATACAAACTCTTTTTTTAGCTCGAGTATTCAATCTATATAAGTCCGCCTCTTTTGAAAAAACAATCGCAACATCAAATCCCTGTTTTATTAACATTGAGGCGACAATTGCTCCAAAACTATTTACATTTGTAATTCCGATTAGATATTCCCCTTTCCGTATCAATTTAACTCTTTGAAATCCTTTTATCCTTGCAATTTTTTCTGAAATACTTATATCCCTTTTAAGAAGTAATAGAATTTCTTGAATATTGATATCTTCAGATAATAATTTATTAACATTTTGAATAGTTTTATTTGATCCATATTTAAAGAAACCAGAATCAGCTATAATTGCCGCAATTATAAGAACCTTGAAAGGATTGGGCAATTCTATATCATAAAAATTGAAAAAATTAAATATTATTTCTGCTGTAGAAGAATATTCCTCTAATATTAAATTTAATGTGTTTTTATTCCAATTTCCCGATTGTTCCCCTACATAATGATGATCAATAAAAATGTAAGGAATTTTTAAGCTTGATATATCAAAATTATTATCTGGTTTAATTTGATTTAAATCATTTGTATCTAATATTAATAGAACATCAACTTTAGAAGGTTTAAATTCCTTTTCATAAGAGAACATGAATTCAGGAAATTTTAAAGTAAAGTGCTCCATGAAATTTTTTGTTGGGTTAGAAATCTCTGAAAAATATATGGAAATTTTTTGATTTTTAAAATATTGATTTAAAAAAAATTTTAAAGTATAACAGGAGGTAAAACCATCAATATCTACTAAATCATGAGTTGTAATTATAATTCTTTTATTTTTTAAGAAGACTAAAAATTTTTCAAATTTAGATTTTAACATGAAAATTGCTACATATTTAGTTTTTGAAGATCAGCTTGAAGAGATTTACTCATAGTCTCAAGCTGATTTTTTACTCTTTCTTCTTTTTGCTTTAAAGTTTTTAAACGCATATCCAATGATACTTTTAAACTTTTTTTCTCATCAAGTAACTTGTTTTTTTCACTTTTTACTAAAATTCCTCCAATGGCTTTGTAAACTGCATCTTCAGGATTTATTTTTTCTAATTCTTCGATTGCTAATTCAGTTTCTCTTAATGAACTCTCAACTTGTAATCTTTGAGATGTGATAAATTCTAAAGATTGTCTCATGTTATTAAAATTCATAAGTTTCTTTTTCTGTTCCTCGTTCAAATTGTCCACTGTCATATTAATTCTATTAATATTGATGTATTTTTTTATAATTTATTTTATATTATAAATAATATATTTTTTTCTATGAGATATCAACTATATTCAAGGAATTTGTAATTACTTTCCCAAAACTTATAATTTCGTTGATAGACGCTCGAAAAGCAGTAACATCATTACTTATTATTTTAAAAATTATAGAACTGTCGTTCTTTTTTTCCATAAAAACCTCAGATCGTTTAGTTTGTAGTTTGTTAAACTCTGGCAAAAATGAATTGTATGAGATGTCTCGTATTTGAGAAGAATTAAACTGAAATTCTATTGTAGATTTTATTGAAAAGTAGTTATTTTTATTCATTATTCTTCAATGACTTCTAATTCACGTTGCTTACGTTTTGCGATTCTAAAAGATTCAGTTCCTCGAGGTGTTTCTATGTAATAGGCACCACCTGTAAATCGGGCATTGCATTTTTTACAATGCCAAATACCAGTTGATATTCGATGAATAGACCCCTTCGTCTCACATCTAGGGCATTTAATATTTCCTTTCATTTTTTCTAAAATTACACGAGTTCTTTTCCGTAGTGTACTTCCATAGCGTGCGCCGAATGTGCCAGTAACTCCTACTTTCTTAGTTTTACCCATTTTAATCAAAAATAGTATTGAATAATTGATGATATAGTAAAAAATAGGATAAACTATAAATTTTTCTAAATTAGAATTTTATAGATGATAAAATTTCGATAAAAACAAAAAACAAATTAAATAAAGAAAGAAAAAAAATTTAAGAGATTAATCGATTTTACTTAAATATTGTAAAAGATTTAGCTCCTTTCTCAACTTTTGACCAATTTCTAAAGATTTTTTACCTAATTCTTTAACCTCATCAATTGAAAATGTAGCTGCTCCACTCTTTTGAATTGCTGTAATTTTATCTTCTGTAATTGAAATCGAAATTCTGCCATCACAAATTAATTCTTCTGGTAAATTCGGGTCTAAAAAAATAATATCATCAATTTTCCCATACGTTAATACAAGAGGTAATTCATTCACAATATTTTCTCCTGTTAGATACTTTCCGGTCCATTCAAGCCCATTTTCTCCAATGATTCCCTCAGGAATGTGAGCGGAAATTAAACTAGTCAATGCACTTACCCCACCTGCATCAATTAAATTGCCAGCATGATTAATTACATACATATCTACGAAAAGTATATAGACTGCTTCCTCTTCTTTAATACAAAGTTTTTTAGTTTGTACACAATCTGCGTGTCGAATACCACGATCTACAACCCGAGCTAATTCAATAGATTGCTCATCTGGAGGTCCTCTTTCAAATAAGGGAGATGCGAGAGGAAGTAGTTCAGCCATAACAGTACAAACTCCTTCATTAGGGAGATCTGGAAATGGTTCACCAACCTCATATTTCAAACCCGTAATAATTCGTGTATCTCCTAAAAAAACATCTGCTGAACCTTCCGCTGAAGAAACAATATCGCTTTTTACTTGAAATTCACGGTATTCCCAAAGACCTCGACCATCTATTCTTTCTTCTTTTTTTAAATTTGAAAGAATATAATTTCTTTCGATTTTTGATATAATTCGCTTAATATCCATCATTTCTAATCATCACCTTTTTTATCTTCTTTCTTATTTGTTTTGTTTGTTTCTTCTTGTAATTTAATGTATTTATTTTTCAAAGCATCTAATTGGATTTGGTAAATGCGCTTTAAGGCATCTCTTCCAAGATCCAAGAATTCTTCCATCTCATTCAAATCCATATTTCCATCAAATTGTAATAATGAGATTTCTTCATTGTACCACGTAATTGCAATGGGTAAATCTGCCTCTCCCGCTTTATCTTCAATACCAGAAAGATCTACTACTTTTTTCCCATCAATTTTTCCTACTGCAATTGCTGAAACCAAACTTTTCATTGGAATTCCTGCATCAGCCAAAGCTAATGCTGCTACTGTAGTACTTGCACATCTGGTACCGCCATCTGCATCTATCACTTCAATAAATACTTCAAAACTAGTACCAGGATAGAGTTCAAGAAAAAGTACAGGTTCTATACAATCAGCAACGATCATTGAAATTTCTTTTTCACGACGGCCAGGAGCGGGTCTCTTTCTGTCAAAAACAGAATAAGTCGCCATTCTATAAAAAATCCTTAAAATTCCTCTATCTGGTTTTGCTAAATGATGAGGATGAACTTCTCGTGGTCCATATACAGCTGCAAATATTTTATTATTACCCCATTCAAGATAAGCTGATCCATCAGCATTTTTTATTATACCAACTTCCATTTTTATAGGTCTTAATTCATCATTATCCCGACCATCAAGTCTCTTTCCGTCTTCACGAAATAAAACCTCAGGATATTCATCTTTAATTATTAACGGCATCTATTCAATACCTCTTTTCTTTTTTTCATTTATAATATATCCTTGTATTCTATCTGTCAAACCAACAGTATGGGCTTCAGAAGCAATTTTATAAATTGATTCTATAAGTAACCTTTCATGAGCAATATCTTCACCTTTTAGCCAAATACGACCATTTTGTGTTACAAATATATTACATTTGGTTAGATTTTTTAACATTTTTATCATTGATCCATTTCTTCCAATTATTCTTGGTATTTTAGGTGGATCTACCGAAATTACAATTCCACCACTTTTTTTTCCTAAATATTTTCCAACAGTAGTTAATTCAGGTTTATTTAAACGATCTGCAGAGAGAATTTTTACAACTAAAATATCTCCTATATCAAATTTTTCAGTACTTAGATCTTCATGAGGAGCAGCACCCCCTCTGAATCCTCTTGTCTTTCCCTTTTTAATCGTATTCTTAGGCTTAAGTTGCCCAAAATCTTTAGCGTTTATATCACATTTATATTTAACTGGATTTTTATCTACCACTAAAGCCAAAACCTTATCTCCAGGACGGGGAGTATAAAATCCCCTAAGCGGAATTACATTAACATAATTCTTTTTTATTTGTTTTAGTCCAATATTCAATGAAATTATTTTAGTTTTCTCTTTATTTAAGATAGTTCCCCTTCCCGGTAAGAATTTCTTTACTTCTTCTGTTAAAACTTCTCCAGGTACAACAACTTCTCTCGAAGTTTCATCATCTTCAAAATCTTCGAATTCATTATCTACAGATTCTTCATTATCTTCCATAATACTACTCACGCTTTTTTGATTTAACTATTCTCCTAACCTATACTAAAAAAATAACATAAATAAAAGTTAAATAAAAACTTTAATGTTAGGATTTTAAGATTTTTGTCTGAACTCTTCCATGAGTTAACTTATTTAATTTATCAATCAATTCCATTTGTAAACCTGCTGGTAAACTTACAACAGCTGCCCAAGAACCATCAGATTGCCATTCTTCTTTCTTAATTTGCACATATTGAGCAACGATATTATAACCTTTTGCTGTGAAAGCTGTTGGAATTTTTATAGCCATCTCTACTTGTTCTATTCTAATAGGAATAATAGCCCGAATGCTTTTAACAATATCATCAATTTGTTCTTCTGCATTCCTCAATAAATCAATTTTAACTTTTGCTTCTTCAATAGCTTTTTCAATACGTTGATAAGGATGAGGTTTGTTGTTTTGTGGATTTATAGCATTTTTACTAATTATTGTTATTATTTGTTTTAGCTTCTTCTGCCTTTCCTCTTCCCGTTGAGTTTGTGTCCAATTAATCTCTCCATCTATCAAAATATGTGCTGCAATTGTCATTCCATCAGTGGTATCAAACACAGCTTCCATATCTCCATCTGTCGCCTTTTTTCCCCTTCTTAAATCTTCAAATACAATAAAACTCTCAAAAATAAGTTCCAAATCAATTTTTTGATTAGTTAGTATCTCATCTACAGTAAGACGCGACTTTTCTTTGCCCTCTTTTAATCTTTTATTAATTTCTTCTCGAATAAATTTCTTCGCCTCCCATGCCTTCTCAGGATCCATTAACATTTCAAAAATTCTACCTGAATTCTCAATCCGTCCTATGATAAATCCGCCCAAATCAATCCTTGCCCTGTCAATCATGCTATAAGTTCACAAATTAACTAACTAAATTAACTTGAATTTTATCTTTTCCAATTATTTTGTCTTTCTGCTAATCGATAAATATAAAGGGGATTATTTTGATTTTCTCTAATTTAGGAAGTTAACATATTTAATAATTCTTCCTTCTCTTCTAAACTTAATAGCTTAAAAGTCTTATCTTCCTTCAAAATAAAGGCTATATCACATGTATTTTTATTTAAATTATCACCCATCAATTCTTTTAATGTTTTTAGGGGCAATAATTTCAATTCTTCATCACTCATATCCTCCTTATAATGTTCCTCAAGGTAAGCCCTTGCTTCCGCCGCACCAGAGCCAATAGCAAAAGCTTTATAACCCCACATCGCTCCACTTGGGTCTGTTAAATATAAGGAAGGCTCATTATCAGAATCAATTCCAGCAATCAGAAAAGAAACACCAAAGGGACGTACTCCTGCATTTTGAGTAAAAATTTGCTTATATTCACATATATTTAGAGTACTATCCTTAACAGAAATTCTTTCATCATAATTTAAAATATTAACCTGAGCTTGTACCCTGGCTCGGTCAATCAGCACTCTCGCGTCAGCTGTAAGTCCAGCAATGGCCACTCCAATATGATCATCAATTTTAAATATTTTTTCTGAACCCATTACTTGCTCTTGAAGTTCAGAACTTTTCTTTTCAACCGCAAATACAACTGAAGTTTTATTCCTACACACTATTGCGGTTGTACCTCTTCGGACGGCTTCAATTGCATATTCAACTTGAAAAAGCCGACCCTCAGGTGAGAATTGGGTTATAGCCATATCATAGCCTCTTCCTGCTTGCTGAAACATTCAGATCCACCTTAAAAGTTTTTAATATTTATCTATTTATATTATTTTTTATTTTTATTTTACGTTAATTAAAAAGTAGTAATAAATAATCTAATAAATATTTTTTTTATATATTTTAAAAAAAGCGGATTAAAAATAAATTAAAGAAGGTTTATAGAAATATTCTATATGATATAATCCTTTATGACCATGCAACCTTATTTAAAAAAATAGACCACTCTAGAATGATCAAGCCCTCATCTCTGGTATGCGCAAGGAGATAATCCCCTTCTTTTGTAATTGAGCCAATTATATTACCTTTTCCTGCACCAATATTTTTAGCAGCTAATTGTAATTCATCATTTTTTAAAATTGCAAATCGATAATTCTGAAATGTAAGAGCAGGTTCTTTTGTTTTCCAAGCATTTAATATTGTTTTGGCTTCTTCCCTTGTTAAAGGGAAATCATCAGATTTAAAGAGGATATCTCCTTCTTTATTTAAAAGAAAAACTTCCTCCACCCCTTCATATTCATTTAGTGCATTAACTAAATGAGTAAATCTTTGTTCTTCCATAATTCTACATCTTTCGCAAAATTCTGTTTTTATTTTTATTGAAAAATAAAAATATTGAAATTTAAATCTTTTTAGAACAATAGATCCTGTATTTAAAAATTTGAGAAAAATATTTTACTTTGTAGAAATTAAAATACTTAATTTATTTGTTGATATTTTATTTTTGATGTTTTTTTATGGTTCAGAAGCTAGTTTTATTCGATAAAATCTATAATATTTCAGATCGCGGAAAGAGAGAAGATATTTATCTTAGATATTTTAAATATTTAAAAGAGCATGTTAAAGGGTTTTCTGACACTTCTATAAAGATTAAAAAGTTGAGAAAATTTGATAAACGGTTTGAAATTATCATCAGTGGTCCTGAAGAACAATTTGTTTTTAATCTTTTAAAAAAGGAAATTGGAACAATTAATGAATTCAAAGAAATTCAGGTTGGTAAAGACTATAGAGGATCGCTTGTAGATGTGGGGAAAGTTGGATTCGGATTATTCGTTGATTGCGCTATTTTAAATCCACATGCAGATGTTCTTATAAACCTACACACTTTACGAAAACAATTATGTAAAGGGAAAGAGAAACCATTGAAGGAAATTATTGAAACTTATGAATTTATTGATCATTTTCCTGTTTATGTTAAAATCACTGAGATAGATACAGTCAATAAAAAAATACTTGGTGAGTTAGCAATAAAGACTTTAAATTTTTTTAAAAAAATATTGGCAGAAAATCTCGAAGGTGTGTTTTTAAGCGGAGAAACTAAAGGTCAATTCAAGAAAATACTAACTAAAAAAGGCCATTATCGAGATATTGTTACTGTAAAAAGATTTGGATTTTTAGAAAACCTAGTTTTATTAAAAGAGGGATCTGATGCTCCTGGTATCATTGCTCATATCGGTAATGAGCTAAAAAATTGTAGGTTGAGTGCGATACGCCCTGGAAAAATAAAAAGACTATTAACTAAGAATAATTAAATGGTGGGCCAGGAGAGGATTGAATTCGAGCTATAAGGGAACACTCCCATAAAAGCCTCCCGACCTTCGCGGTGTAAGCGCGACGTCTACTATTCAATTTTTCATGAAAATTGAACCATAACCACTAGACCACTGGCCCAATTTTGTACTTATAATTAGGTTTAATTCCTAATTAAAATTAAAATTTTTGGATATATAATTAATTTCAATAATGATTCTTATTCAATATTTTTTTTTCCCTTAATTTTATAACCTTATATTAAAGTAAGAATGAATGTAAAATGTCGATTTTATGATCTCTTTTTGATTTCATTAGGAATTTTTGTTAGATTTTTATAGTTCAATTTAGAGTCATAATTATGCTACTTTTTGGATTATATGATGAAACCCTATATAAAAAGTTAAGACTTGACCGTCAAAATAAATGAGGATCATTTAATGAAAGAAAATAGTGATAAAGAATTCGAAAACAATCATGATAATACAGAAAAGGAGTTAAAGGAAAGGAAAGACAATGAAGTTTACAAAATAGAAAATGGATTCGAACCTCTTGAAGAAGAGCAAGTAATAGACTACGAAATTACACGCTATTTTGAGCCAAATGATGAAAATAAAATGGCTATGGATCAATTCAAACTAAACTTCAATCCTAAAGATGAAGATGATACACCAAAAACCTTAAAAATTAAAAAATTTAATATAAAAACGACTTCCTTTTACGAAGATACAAGAGGGAAAATAAAAAAATATCTTGATAAGCTCTTAGAAAATTATCCAAATAAGATTAAATCAGATGATATAATCACTAAAACTCAACTTGCTAAAAAATTAAAAGTGTCGAAACCATTTGTTATTGATTCGATAAGAGACGATTTAACCAAGAAATATGGGAAGGATAAAATGAGGCAAATTAATGAATTTTTATGGCCTCAAGGACCTAGAGAAAACAGAATTAAAAGAAAGCAATTAAAAATTATTGTGGCGGATTTTATGAAAAAATATCCTAATAATGTCTTGGATATACCATCATTACAAGAATTAGCAGATAAGTTAGAAGTTGAAAGGAATACAATAACAGATTGGTTGAAGAAACTTTATAGTATAAAATATGGACAGAAAGAAGGGATTATAATTTTTGAAGATATCTGGACCAATAGACAAGGAGGTCAAGATGTAAGATTAAAATTTGAGTATTTAGAACAATTTATTAAAAATAGAAAGGGTATTCTGAAAACTACTAAAGAACAACTTGATTCTATGAAATTTCCTTCCCGTCAGTATGTAGATATTGAATGTAAAGAGGATCATCTATTCAAGACTCAAATCTTACATCTTTTATACCATAATAATTGGTGTCCTAACTGTAATGAAAGATTTTGTCAAAAAATAACGCGTTTATATATGGAATCAATTTTTAATTCGAAATTTCCAGAAACATCTTTTAAAAGGGCTTATAATCTTTCTACTGATAAAGGGGGGTTATTGAAATGGGATGGCTATAATAGTAAAGTTAAGGTTAATGGCCAAATCTTCAGAATAGCATTTGAATATGATGGTATACAGCATGATAAATTTCCTAATCCATTTCATAAATCTGTTGAGGATTTTGAAAGACAACGAGAGAACGACGGTAAGAAAAATAATATAGCTAAGGATGAAAGGTTTAAGACTGTTGTGATAAGATTAAAAAGTGTTAATGGTTTTGATAGAAATTACATCCATCGGTTTCAAAGGGAAATAATGAGTCAATTTTTTGACCAAACGGGAATCAGATTACCCTATACACATATTTTAGATTATGACCCTTATACCAATCGTTTAAAGTCTAGAAAAGGACATTTGGATAACTTTTAATGGTTTGCCTTAAGTTAAATGGCTTTAAGGATCATCAGAAAGAAATTTTTACAGATATATGCGCTCAGGGTGGGATTTTCAATAAAATGCGAAATGCATTATTTTTTCGAACCCACGAATCCAATGGACACCGGTTTAGCAGACCGGCGCTCTACCGGGCTAAGCGACTTACCCATCCAAATCAACCTAAAGGGTTGATGAACTGAGCTCTGATTAGCTTCCTGAGCAAATAATCGTAAGTAAATATAAGGATTTAAAATTTTAATATTTTATTATAGATATCGTAAAAATTAAAGAAAAAGGAAAGATCCAATTATTGAATTTAATTTATTCAGAGATTATTTCAAAAACCATTTTTTCTATAATTGG
>JBHLKB010000037.1:0-12118 GCA_048887205.1 Candidatus Hodarchaeota archaeon | reverse complement strand
TTGAGTGGTATAAACGTACTTGTCGCTTAGCTAATGCTTTGAATTCTCTTGGCGTAAAACCAGGAAGACCTGGTGAACCAGGTGAAAGAGTTGCTACTATGGCACTTAATACACATAGGCACCTAGAACTTTATTATGCTGTACCCTGCAGTGGGGCAGTGCTCCATCCGATCAATGTAAGACTTGCTTTGGATCATATTGTTTATACTATAAATCATGCCGAGGATAAAGTCATATTTTTCGATGACCTACTACTACCCATGGTTGAGAGCATCTATGACCAAATAAAAGACACTGTAAAGAAATTTGTATACATGTCAGATAAACCAGGACTACCCGATACAAAGATAGAGAATCTTTATGAGTATGAAATACTACTAAAACAGGAACCTGAAGAATTTGAATGGCCTTATTTAAATGAGGATAATTATGCCACTCTCTGTTATACTACAGGCACTACAGGGCTTCCAAAAGGAGTTATGTTCACTCACAGAGCACTTTACCTTCAAAGTTTGCATTTAATCGCCAGAACTGCTTTTGTTAATGATCCAACCAATGTACATCTTGGTGAAAATACTGTTCCTATGATGATCACACCCCTGTTTCACATCCATGCATGGAGCGCACCTCATATTTATGTCTTTATGGGAGTAAAATTAGTCTTACCAGGCACATTTACGGTTGAAGGTTTCTGTGAACTAGTCCAGACCGAAAAAGTAACAACTGTGGCAGTAGTACCAACAATTCTAGCCTTACTTCTCGAGTATAAAGATTTGGATAAATACGATTTGAGTAGCCTTATATCGGTTAGTGTGGGTGGGGGTGCTTTACCATTAGGATTAAAAACTAAGGTCGAGAATAGGATTCCTGGATTTACTGCAAGCTCAGGGTATGGTATGACTGAAACAGCACCAGTTACCATAATGGCTTTTGTAAAGAAATATATGGCGGACTGGTCAAAAGAAAAACTGGATGAAGTAAGAGTCAAGACAGGAATGTCAGTTCCCGGGATTGAAGTGGAAGTTATCGACGAAGACGGAAAACCAATTCCTCATGATAATAAAACAATTGGACAGATCGTTATCCGTGGGCCCTGGGTAATGGAAAAATACTATAAAAACCCTGAAAAGACTGCTAATGTGTGGTATGATGGATGGTTTCATACTGGGGATTTAGCTAAGGTTGATGAGGAAGATTTCATAGTAATCGCTGATAGGATGTCAGATGTCATTAGAAGCGGTTCAGAAATGGTTCCAACTGTTTTACTCGAAAACCTGGCCGCTCTGGCTGATTTCATACTTGAAGCTACCGTTGTAGGTGTCCCTGATGAAGTTTGGGGAGAAAAAACTCTTGCCATCATAAAGCTTCTACCTGATTCCAACAAAAAGGAAGAGGATCTGATTGAATTCCTAAGGATTGAAGGTGTAGAGAAAGGTAAGATAACTAAGTGGATGCTTCCCAAACTAGTGGCCATTGTCGATGAAATACCGAAAACTAGTGTCGGAAAGTATAATAAAAGGGAGATTAAGAAGAATCTAGAGGAATATCTGGCTAAAGCTAAAGATATGAAACAAGGTTGAAATATTTAAACATTAATTTTATAATTATTACTATTTTTTGAAATTAAAATTCATTCTGAGTGTCTAGTAAATAATCTAAATTTAAAATTCAATTATATCTTTGATTTGTTAAGTTATTAATTACTTGGTTAATAATTAAGGTTAAAATTATTTGTTAACCTAATTAGTTAATATTAAGAATTAAAATAGATATATTCTCAAAGTTGGTTGAATATGGTTAACAATTGCTTAATTGTTGGTCATGGTGCGAGAGAGCATGTTATTGGTGAAGCTCTCGTTAATGGAGGCGCAAATCTATTTGCATTTATGAGTTTTAAAAATGCTGGATTAGAAGATCTAAGTAAAGATATCAAAATTCATTCTGAAATAGATTTTAAAGAAATTATTGAATTTTGTAATGAAAAAAAAATAGATTTTGTTGTAATTGGACCTGAGGCTCCCTTAGTAGTTGGCATAGTTGATGCTTTAGAGAAAGGTGGCTTCCCATGCGTAGGACCTAAAATTGAAGCCGCTCAGTTAGAGGGCTCAAAAGTTTTTGCTAGAGAATTGCTAGAAAAATATAAAATTCAATCAAACGTGAAGAGTAAAATGTTTGATTCAATGGATGCAGTAGAGAGTTATATAAAAGAAATGGGAGCAATTAATATTGTTGTAAAACCTGAGGGTTTAACTGGTGGCAAGGGAGTAAAAGTTTACGGAGATCATTTATTTTCAAAAGAAGATATTTTGAAATATTGTCAAGAATTAGTTAATCAAAAAAACAGGTTTCTCTTAGAAGAGAAATGTAATGGTGAAGAATTTACTCTACAAACTTTTATTGACGGAAAAAATGTCCTTGGTTCACCATTAGTTCAGGATCATAAACGAGCTTATGAAGATGATGAGGGCCCGAATACAGGAGGCATGGGTTCCTATTCTATGGAAGATCATCTTATGCCCTTCATTACACAAGAAGATGTAAAAAAAGCACTTGAAGATATGAAGAAAACCGTAGCAGCAGTAAAAGCAGAAACTGGAGTAGAATATAAAGGATTTTTATATGGACAATTCATGAAAACAGCAAAAGGATTAAAATTGATTGAATACAATTCTCGATGGGGCGACCCTGAGGCTATGAATGTTTTACCGCTCCTTAAAGGAAATTTTGTAGACATATGTTGGTCGATCATGGACGGAAAATTATCTCATAACTTTAAATTTGAAAATAAGGCAACTGTGTGCAAATATTTAGCTCCAGAAGGATATCCTGTTAATCCTAAAAAAGATGAACTCGTTAAAATAAATAAAGAGAAAATTGATAAGACAGGAGCAAAATATTATTATGCTTCAGTTTATAGAGAAGGGGAAAAGATATATACTACAACTTCAAGAGCAATTGGAGTATTGGGAATTGCAAATTCATTAGAAGAAGCTGAAAAGATTGCTGAAGCAGGAGTAGAGTGTATTAAAGGTAAGTTATTTCATAGAAAGGATGTAGGTACACGCAAATTATTGCAAAAACGAATTGATCATATGAATTCCCTTTTAAATAAATAAAAATTACTTTTTATTGAGTTATTTATCTATTCATTAGAGTTTTATATTCTATAATCATCAAATTATAAAATTATTATTATTGTTTTATTCTTAAATTATGAATTGGCATGAAAAGAACATAGAATTTAATCGCTTGTTAAGACAACTCTTTCACGATAATGATTGGCAGATAAGGGCTGAAGCTGCAAGACAACTTGGATTATTGAAAGATGGAAGAGCTACAAATTTATTGTGTAGAGCACTTAGATCTGAGAAAGATCACATCGTTGTTAATAAAATAATCGAAGCGTTGGGAAGAATTGGAGATGGAAGGGCGACTTTGAGAATTATAGAACGACTTGAAGAAGAACTAGATAAATACGACCCAGATAAATATAGAATTATCTTTATAATAGAAAGCTTAATAAAAATTAGAGATAAAAGAGCTTTAGGATATTTAGGAACATTTTTAGATTCTTCTGATGAAGAATTAAAGAGTCTAGCTCAAAATGCTTTTGATGTAATAGAACCAAATTGGAAAGAAATAATTAAAAAAGAAAGAAATAAAACCATTCAGGAAATCTTCAAAAATGGAAAATAAACTAATTCCAATATTTTTTTCACTCTTCTTAATATTATAGGTAAATTCGTTTAAATTAAATTCATAAAGTTAAACTATACTTTTTCCTTAGATTGTAGATATTGTCTCTAACAAATTCTAAATAGATAAATATTATATTCCAATTTACCAATTTTTATATTAGAAAAGGAGAATTTTCTCTTTTACAATTGTATGATTTAAATGGTGTAAAAATTACATATGACAAGCATTTTTCATAGTAATAGCAAAATTGGTCAAATTTTCTTTGAAAATATTGATGATCTTATATTCATCATTAATAATAAATACCAATGTGAATATCTTAATTTTCAAGATTATATCCAAAAGAAGGAAATTAATGAATTTATACATCCAGAAGACCTCGAACGAGTAATTAAATTGATAAAAAATATATTTAAAAAAGGTAACGGAATCGAGGAAGCTCAAATTAAATATGATAGTGAGCCATATAGATGGTTTGAAATTAAAGGAAGAAGATTTGTAGATGATGAGGATACTAAAGCAAAAGTTTTTTTGATCTGTAGAGAAATAACCAAGTTCAAGGAGATCGAATTTAAATTTAAAACAAGTCAAAAAAAATATAGCGAATTGACAGATTCTTTACCAGAAATTAGGTATTGGAAACTTCTTCAATCACAAGAGGGAATTACCACAGTTCAGATAACAAGAGAAATGTTGGATTTAGTAATTGATAATATACCTCAGTTAATTTATTGGAAGGATACTAATCTTATTTATTTGGGATGCAACAAAAATTTTGCTATTTTAAACGAATTTGAAGATCCCTCAAATATAATAGGCAAAACAGATAATGACTTAAAATGTTTTTTAACTAAATTAGAACATATTCAGAATTGCGAACGTAATGTAATGCTGAACAATGAACCAGAATATAACGTAATTGAATCATTAATCACTGCAGATGGTAATCATGTATGGTTTCAAATTAATAGAATTCCATTACATAATGAAAAAGGAAATGTAATAGGAATTCTCGCTACTTATGAAGATATTACAAATCGAAAAATTAATGAGAAAAGATTAAAAGAATCAGAAGAAAAATATAGAACTATACTTGACAATATTAAAGAAAGCTATTTTGAAGTGGATTTAAAAGGAAATTTCACTTTTTTTAATGATGCACTAAGTGAGCTTCAAGGAACTCCTAAAGATGAATTATTAGGAATGAATTACGAGAATTTTGTTGATGAAGAAAATAAAAAGAAGATTTTTAAAGTATATCGAAATGTGTATGAAACAGAACGACCAGAATTAGATTTTCAATACCAATTTCGAAATAAAAATGGAGACCTAGTGACTTGTGAATCTTCCGTATATTTAAGATACGATTCAGATAGAAATAAGATTGGTTTTAGTGGTTTAGCTCGAGATATTACAGAAAAATTCCAGCTAGAACAAAAATTAAAAGAGTCTGAAAAGAAATATCGGCATTTATTCGAGAGTTCTCCTTATGCTATATGGCTTATGGATGAAGATGGAATAATAGTTGATTGTAATTCAACCATGAATGATTTACTTTCTGTTTTAGAAATTAAAGATTTAATTGGAAAAAAATTTTTTGAAGTTTTATCAGTTCTAAAAAGATCTAAATATCTTATAAACATGTTGAAAGATCGATTTAAACGATTTCTTAAAGGTGAGAGATTAAGGCTCCTAGAATTTCAAATTACAAGAGTTGATGGCACAAGAGTCTGGTTGTCTATCCAAAGTTCTCTGGTTAAAATTGGAGATAAAATTCTTATACAAGCTATAATTCAAGATATTACTGAAAAGAAAAATGCTGAGCAGAAAATACAAGAATCTGAAATTAAGTATAGGCATTTATTTGAAAGTTCTCCTTATGCAATTATTTTAATAGATAGAAAGGGAAAGATCATTGATGCTAATCCTGCTACTGAAAATATGTTTGGTAGAGCTATTGATGATTTAATAAATAAAAGCTTTTTTAACGTACGTATCAAGCCCGAAAAAATTTTACCACTATTTAAACAGAGATATACAGATATACTGGAAGGGAAGGTACCAGAACCTATCGAAGTAAAAGTGTCTAGATCTACTGATAAACGCAAAATTTGGATAAATATTGATGATTCACTTGTCGAAATAGGAGGTGAAACTGTTTTTCAAGTAATTGTTCAAGATATTACTGAGAAGAAAAGGGCTGAACAAGAATTAAAGGAATCTCAGGAAGAATTAAAAATTTTGAATAGAGAATTGGAGCAAAAAATATTAGAAAGAACTAAGGATTTAATAGAATCTGAACAACAATATCGTACTACGATTGATTCATTAAATGATCCATTACATGTTGTAGATAAAGATTTAAAAATTATTTTAGTAAATAAAGAATTTAAAAAATGGCTTAGCGTACTAAATATCGATCCAGATATTCTTGGTAAAAATATTTTTGAAGCTTTTCCTTTTTTATCAAAGCAAGTTTATGATGAATATAAAAAGGTATTTGATACTAGAACACCTCTTATTACAACAGAAACTACTCTGCTACATAATAGAAATGTAATTACTGAAACTAGGAAAATTCCAATTTTTAGTGAAGGAAAAGTTAAGCAAGTAATTACAATTATACGAGATATTACTGAGGGTAAAGAAATACAAGATCAGTTGAAAGAATCCGAAGAAAATTTTCGAAATATGATTACTAATTTGGATGAAGGATATTATAAAGTAGAAATGGATGGTAAAATATTATATCATAATCCAGCATTTTGTAAAATTGCGGGATATGATCTTACCGAAAATTTAATTGGCACACAACAACCCTTCTTTTGGAGAACAAAAGAGGATAGAGAAAATTATAATGGAGAATTACTAGAAAAAGGATTTATTAAAAATTATATCACAAATGTTAAAAAGAAAAATGGGGAAGAAATAGTTGTTCAAGTAAATGCTCATCTGATAAAAGATGATAATAACAAACCAATTGCTATTGAAGGAACATTTTTTGATATTACTGAAAAATTTCGTTTAGAACAAGATTTATTGGAGTCTGAAAAGAAATTAAGACAACAGAATATTGAGTTAATGAAGCTTGATAAAATTAAAAATGATTTTATTACAATGGCAGCGCATGAATTAAAAACACCATTAATCTCTATTTCAGGATACACAGATTATATTCTTATGAAGTATAGAAGCCAATTAAATCCTGAAATTACACAGGATTTAATAACTGTACAGAGAAATGTTAAGCGATTGGAAATATTAATGGATCAACTCTTAGATGTCTTAAAAATTGATGAAAATGAATTAAAATTGCAAAAAGAATCAATAAATATCACTAACATAATTAATAATTGTCTTGATGAATTAAGTTATCTGATCAATGAAAAGAACCTTGAGATAATATTAGATATAGAACATGAAATTATGTTAGAGATAGACCCTACACGTATATTTGCAGTTTTTACAAATCTAATATCAAATGCAATCAAATTTACTCCTGATTATGGATGGATAAAAATTTCAGCGAAAAAAGAGAAAAACCAATATATTTTTGAGATAAAAGATAATGGAATTGGATTAGTTGAGGATGAAATAGGACGATTATTTAAAAAGTTTGAAAGAATTAAACCTCCAATCCTAAATGAAAGTATTAATATTAAGGACTCTGGGACGGGTTTAGGATTATATATTACAAAAGGCATTATTGGTGCTCATGACGGTAAAATTTGGGCAAGTTCAGAAGGAGAAAACAAAGGTTCAACTTTTTCTTTTACATTACCCATTTAATTTCTATTTAATATGTAAAATTTTAATATTTCAAATATTACTGAAGTTTTGAATTATATTACAATATTTAAAATTCTGGTTATCTAATTTTTCTTTAATAATAAACAGAAATTTATTTATCTGTAATTTTATATTTTTGATTTTGCTGATAATAAATAAAAGCATTCCATTTTATAATCAAATATTCATTATGACATCCTTAATAATCACTGAAAAAAAGAAAGCAGCAGAAGCTATAGCAGAAGCTCTTGGTCCGATTAAAAAAATTAGTAAAACAAAAGTTTTAGAAATATTTTCAATTCCTTCAAAAAATATTAATGTAATTCCTTTACGTGGGCATCTGCTTGAATATAGAAATACAGATATTTTTAAAAGTTGGACAAATCCTCCTCCAAGGGAAATCATAACGAATCCTAAATCCATTAAGAAATTCCAAATTAGTGGTTTAGGACCGTATATTAAGGCAATACAAGAATACGCAAAAAAGTGTGATCATTGTATCATAGGAACCGATGCAGATATTGAAGGATGTAATATAGGTTTATTTGATGCGCTTCCATTTGTTAAGCAAGTAAATCCAAAAATAAAAGTATCGCAATTGTGGCTTAGTTCTCTTCAGAAAAATGAGATTATAAATAAATTTAATAATTTAATAGTACCAAAATATAGTTGGGGTGAATCTGGAGAAGCAAGAGCAATTGTCGACGCATTTATTGGATTTTCAGCTACTAGAGAAATTACAAATACATTGCGTTCCTTGTTAAATAGATTTAGAGTAAGGTTTACTTCAATTGGTCGTGTTCAAACCAGTCTTTTATATTTAATATATCTTAGAGAACAAGAGATTTTAAGTTTTGTTCCGGAACCATATTTTCTAATTAATGCTGAATTATATCACGCTAATGGTGTTTTTACAGCTTATCATCAATTAAATCCCTTTAAAAAATATCAGGAAGGTAAAGCAAGACAGATATTTCAAAAGATTAGAGATGAGAAGGTCGGAAAGGTCATAGATAAATCTAAGAAGGTTATTAGAAGATCCCCACCAACACCATTGAATACTTCAAAAGCTTTAGTTTTATTAACTAAGAACTTAAAAATTTCTGCAAATACAGCCATGCGAACAATGAATTCTTTATACCTGAATAAGATAATCACTTATCCAAGAACTGAGAGTGATGTTTACAAATCAGACTTTAATCATGGCGAAATCCTTCAGAAATTTACCTTCCATCCACAATTTAAACATTATACTATAAACTTATTAAAGAATAAGAGGATTAATCCTACTAAAGGAAAGAGGGATATGGGAGACCATCCCCCTATCACCCCTCTTGAAAGTTTAGAGGTTAGTAGTTCAAGATTCGAGAATAATATGCAAAGGAGGGTTTATGATCTCCTTGCACGCCATTACCTCGCACTTTTTGGAGAAGAAGCTTTAGAATCAAAGCAATTTTTAAAAATTCTTATCAAAGAAGAGCCATTTAATGCTCAATTAGTATCGTTAATTTCACCAGGATTTTTAGAAATTGCTCCTTTTCTTAAACCAAAATATGATAAGGAGATCCAAATTATTGGAGACAAAATCCCAATAAAGGATATATTATTTTTTCAGAAAGAAACACAACCTCCTCCTAGATATACTGATACCTCCCTACTTAAACTAATGGAAAAAAATCATTTGGGGACGAAATCAACTAGGCCTGTTATAATTAAATTATTATTAACTCGTAGTTTAACAAAAAGAGTGCAAAATCATTATCTAATTACAGATTTGGGTAAATTTCTTATTGAAAATTTAATTGATGTATGGTTACCCTTTTTAAAACCGGATTTTACTAAAAAAGTGGAAGGAAAACTTGAAGAAATAAAAGAAAGAAAGAGAAAAATGAAGGATGTTGTAGATGAGATAAGACAAGAATTTTTACAATTATTTGATAAATTCCTAATGAACAAACATAAACTGCTTTCTAAGATTGATACATATAAGATAGAGTACACCATTCCACTAACCTCATCAAATTGCCCTTTTTGTAATAAAAATCCAATGAAATTCATTGATATTAAAAACAAGAGATTTTTAGTTTGCTCTGATGAAAACTGCAAAAAATATCTATCTTTACCTAAAAATGGAAAATTGCAATTATTAGATAATGTTTGTTCAATATGTAACTTTAATATTTTTAAGGTTGTGCTTAAGAAAAACAATAGATCTATTACTTACTATCTATGTCCTAAATGCTGGAATTCAGCTCTTAAAGAAAAATCAGGTAAAGGTTTTTGTAATAATTGTATTGAATACAAAATCTTTAAGGGGCAATGCATAAAAAAGTGAGGGAGAATCAAACGGGAAAGAAAGATTAAAGAAAATCGTTTGAATCAAACCTATATGCAGCTCGAGTTAAACCTACATAGTTATCACTTATCTTGTAGAAGAGTTTTCCGTTTACAATCTTTTTCTGCAGATAGTTATTTTTAATAGTATGGTTTAATGCTAGAATCATTGTCCCTAAAGTTACAGCCCCAACAAATCCATGTTGTTTTTTTGTAATTCTTATTAATTCCAATTCAGAATGCCATTGCCCATCAAGAAGAGCAATCAATATCTCATTTTTTATTGGAGTTTTGATATCCTTAATTTTATTGAATAAGTTTGAATAGCTTGGTTTATAAAACCTATGTTCACCAAATTTTTCCATATGCTAAGTCACCTTCAAAGGAAGTGTTTATAATATGAATTAATATTGAGATTTCTTATTTAACAAATTATATTATCTTAATATTATGAGGATATTCCTAAGAATTAAGAAAAGATTTATTATAGTAAATTAGGTGGTATTCCTTCGCTAAAATATTTAGCACGAGTAATCCAATTTTGAGAAAACTCTGGGATCATCGCTAAGATTGATCCTCCAATCCATACAGAAAATGTTCGTTCCATCGGAGCAATAATTCTGATAATTTGATTTTTTTTCTTCCTTCTTGCTAATTCAAGTTCTAATTCTTGATATATTCGTGATTTCAAATTGGGAAACATCGAAGACCCACCACTCAAAAAAATATTATTTAATAGCTCTGGGCGAATATCTAAATCGCATGCTTCTATTACATCCATAATCGCTACCTGTAATGCTTCTTCTTCTAATTCGGAAGATGGCTTAAAAAGTATTTCTGGTACAATAAATCGTTCCTTATTAAGTGAGATTGTAGATCCATCAGGTAAAGAATACTCTTTTTCATACTGCTCACTTCTTTTTAGATCTTCATTATAATCTAATGATAAAAAGCAAGCTTTTTCTTTTAAAACCCTCACTAGTTCTCGTCGAATTGAAGAATCAACTGACCAGCCAATAGATTCTAAAGTCTGTTCCATATAACGGGTTAAAACCCTACCCCCAATATCTAAAATCCGTACTGCATGTTCTAATTTGTACCCTTCGTAAATTGGAACTATTCTAGTGTTACTATCTCCAATTTCCACTATTAATCCTGTCTGGAACCCACCAGAATATAATGTCAACATTGAATCCAAAACTGGATAAAAAGCCATAACCTGGTATCGCTCTAAGAAGAGTTTAAAAATTTTTTCTAGATCTTTATATGGAAATAATGGATGAACAGCAAGTAATACATTAACAAGTGTAGGATCTACCCTAAGGTTATAGAAAATATAATCAATGATATTTTCAAAATGAGTCCAATCTACAACAATTCCTTTTTCGATGGGATGAAAAATTTTATATAATCCAATAGATTGAATCTCATCACCAACATATACTTCATTTTCACGAGAAGGTTTCGATTCATAATTGGCACCGACACTTTGATATTTTGGTTTCCCAACCATCGTTAGGAATACTTGAGATGGACTATCCTCTCCTGCGAAGCCAATTTTTGTACTGAACTGACCGATGTCTAATACAACAGTTAGATTTCCCATATGATATAATGATTCAAATCTATCTAAAATATTTGCTAATTAAAAAAATTCTTACTTCTATACTAAAAGAATTCTTAATAGATAATAAATTCAATCGAAATCTAAATCTTTATATTAAGATGTTATCTCAATTGCTTCTAAAATCGTAACTATCCCTCTCCATTAATAATACAGTAGAGATATAATTTTAAGAAAAAGATAGATTCTTTAGGCTCTTATTCGCCTCTCATAATTTTCTTTAGACGATTCAATTCATCTAACATTTCATCTCGAAGAGAACCTAAACCTCCACCTACTTTAGGTGCTGTTGATGGCACTGCTGGCGCAGGGGGTCCGCCACTAGGAGGGCTAGGTCTTTTTGCAAAAGCAGGAGCTGTTGGAGGTCCAGCACTAGGAGATGCACCTGGTGCTTTAGGTGGTCCACCACCAGCTGGAGGTAATTTTGGGGCAGGGGGTAATCCAGGTTTTTTAGGAGGTGCTGTGCTCGGAGGAGCAATAGGTGGCGCTACTTTTTTAGGTGGTCCAGCGCTGGGTGGTGCTTTAGGAGGTCCGGCACTAGGAGGCGCAGGAGCAGCCGGAAGGGGAGTTGTAGGAGCTGCCGTGGGTCTTGGTACTGCTGCTCCACCACCAGTACTTAATAAACTAAATAAAGTACTTGCTGCTGCAGTTTTAGCATTACCACTCGTTGGT
>JBHLKB010000036.1:0-12247 GCA_048887205.1 Candidatus Hodarchaeota archaeon | reverse complement strand
ATTTAGTCCAAGCGCATTAGAGATTGTAGTATATTCCGTTGGCAATAATGTAACATTCCAAGTTAACTTTAAATTCAATTCTTCAATTAATTCTAATGCAAAATCTCTTGTGATTCTATTTTTTTCCAAATCCCTTTTATAATATGGCCATAGAATTTGATCCAACCTCCCTAAAGCAACAACACTTCTTTGATATATAATATTTATGATATTTTGAGTGAAATGGATAAGTTGAATTGCCTCATAAAAAGAACTAGCAGTTTCCTTAGTAAATTTCTCCATCATTGCACCAATAATTTCAAGTTCTTTCTTTCGTTGTGGAATTTTTTCATTGAATGCCATTTTATAAGCAAGTTCAGAATATCTCCTTGAAAATTGAATAGCCGCATTATAACTAATTTTTACAGATTCATAAAAATTAAATTTATCTTTATATTCGATGTCAGTTGTTTTCAATTTTGATTGGTATGATTCAGCTTCTTTAATAATTCCTGTAAATCCTAATTTGAGAAGTTTTTTATAACCAGCGCAGATATGACCCTCACTACTCCCATTTCCTATAGCAATATTCGGCACTGCTGAACCAATTCTATCCATTCCTACAATTAATTTTTTATTATAAACTTTCCGTGAGATAATATCACTATATAAAGCTTTACCTCTCCAAAAAGGAAATATTTCTAAAAATTCATTAATTTCATGATCTTCCATAAAAAATGTTTGTAATTTTCTTTCTTCATATTTTTTAATATTACTTCGATTATCCAAAGTTCCATCATAGGAGTATAAATCAAGATTTATTTTTTCTCCTAAATTTTTGCTCGTTTCATTCCCAACCAGTAATTCATAATCCCTGATGAAAATAGTCATGTTATTTAGAGTATGTGCTACTGCCTTAGCTCTTTTTATAATTTCTGGATCATCAGGATATTTTTTATAAATCTCGGTAAAGTACCTCATACGTTCAATACACAATTCGTACTTACTAGAAAGGAGATTTTGTTTTAGTTTTAAAGTTCTTCCTGATGTGCTATTAGTTATTGAAATCATTTTTGAATTTTGATTTTGAATATAAAACTTAGAGTATTTAATTAAATCATTAAATATAAAAATAGTTTTTATGGATTTTTAAGTTAATTAATCTTATCTTTAGATATCTAAATATGATTATTATATAATTTCGAGGTTAAAAAATTGGATTTTGAGACAATTAAATTTGAATTAAGAGAAGATGGTATTGGAATTTTAACATTAAATAGACCAGATAAATTAAATGCTATGTCATTTCAAATGTTTGAGGATTTACATGCAATATTGGATCTTTTAATGGTTAATTTGGATTGTAGAGTCCTTATTTTAAAAGGTCAAGGAAGGGCTTTCTGTGCAGGTTTAGATTTAAGAGAAGTAAACCTTTTAAATCTTAAGAAAAAACCTGAAGATTACAAGAAGTTTTATTTTTTGGATATTCCTGAGACTTTAAAAACTAGATTGTATTTTCAATGGCGCCTTAGTCAAGTTATAATAAAAATGAGAAAAATAAGTCAACCAATCATTGTTATAATACAAGGAGCTGCAACCGGAGGAGGATTTGCTCTTTCATTAGCTTCTGATATCAGAATTGCTGGTGAGAAAGCACGATTTAATAATGCTTTTATTAAATTAGGGCTTTCTGGATCAGATGTAGGTACAAGTTATTTTCTCCCTCGGCTTATAGGTATGTCTCGGGCAGCTGAAATTTTATATACAGGGCGTTTTATTGATGCTAAGGAGGCAGCGAGAATTGGTCTCGTTTTTAAAGTAATAAATGGTGATGAGAATAACTTGCTAGAAGCAGCAATGGACATCGCTGAAGATTTACTCACAAAAAGTCCACTAGGTCTTCGAATGACTAAGGAAGCAATTAATATATCTCTTGATTCACCAAGTTTAGACACTATTATTCAATTAGAAAATCGAGCACAAACATTATGTGGAACATCTAAAGACATTAAAGAGGGTATATCAGCTTTTTTTGAAAAGAGGAAACCAAAATATCCAAAAATGTAAAAAAAAGAGAGGAAAGTGAAAATAGATGGAGTATAAAACTATTAAATTTGAGCTGTGGGAAAATGGTATAGGAATTTTAACACTAAACAGACCTGAAAAATTAAATGCAATCTCTTTTCAAATGGAAGAAGAACTTCATCAACTATTGGATAAATTAATGATAAATTTAGATTGTCGGGTATTGATATTAAGAGGTGAAGGAAGAGCTTTTTCAGCAGGAACAGATTTACAGGAGGGGATGATATTAAATTCTAAGAAAAATCCAGAAGGGTATGGCAAGTTTTATTATTTGAACGTGTCAGAACCATTGAAGAGAAAAATGTATCATCAATGGCGGATAACTCAAATCATAATGAAAATGAGAAAAATTTCACAACCAATTATAGCAGCTGTTCATGGACCAATAGCAGGAGGTGGTTTTGCATTTGCAATGGCAACAGATATTAGAATTGCTAGTGAAGATGCGAATTTTATAAATGCTTCTATTAATATTGGATTAACTGGCGCAGACATGGGAGGTAGTTATTTCCTTCCACGTCTTATTGGCCTGTCTAGAGCTGCTGAAATACTCTACAGTGGTAGGGTTGTCGATGGTAAAGAAGCTGAGAGGATTGGATTTATATTAAGAGTTGTAGATAAAGAAAATTTATTGAATGAAGCAATAAAAATAGCTGAAGAGATGTTAACTAAAAGTCCTTTAGGTTTACGTATGACGAAGGAAGCACTAAATTTATCGTTAGATTCTCCCAGTTTAAATAACATTCTACAATATGAAAATAGTTCCATTGTTTTAAGTTTTTCCACTACAGATTTAAATGAGGCTTCAAGTGCTTTTTTTGAAAAACGAAAACCTAGTTACGGACTCAAATAATTAAATTATTCTAAATTGTTAATAATAACTAGATAAAATGATTATATATGGAAGGTAAAAAAGTATCAGATTCTAGAGTAGAAATAGCACAAATTATGTATCCTGAACATGCAAATCCAGCTGGAAATGTTCATGGGGGTCATATTCTTAAGCTTGTTGATCAAGCAGCGGCAATAGCAGGAGCAAGACACACGCACTGTAATGTAGTAACCGCTTCGGTAGATAGAATGGATTTTATATCTCCCGTTTATATTGGCAACGTTGTATTCGCAAAAGCTTCTATTAACTATACTGGAAAAACATCTATGGAGATAGGTGTTAGAATAGAAGCAGAATGTCTAAGAACAGGGACTCATACACACGTTGGCTCAGCTTATCTAACGTTTGTAGCTCTTGATGAAAATGATAATCCTACAGAAATTCCTAAAATAATACCAGAAACAGAAGAAGAAAAACGGCGGTTTGAAGAAGCTAAAAAAAGAAGAGAATTAAGAATTCAGCAAGCTAAAGAGCATAGAGCTGAAAAACAACCGTGCATAGCAAGAATTGAGAAAAAAAATTAAGTAATGAAAATCACTACCTTTAAAAGCATATTTTTTATAAAATTGAATTAATAATTATTTATATTAAAAAAGGGAGTAATCATGGAAGAAATTAAAAAGAAACCCAAATTAAAACGCAGAGTTTCCTTATTTGCACTTACTGCGTATGGTGTGGGGAATGTATTAGGAGCAGGCATATATGCACTAATAGGTGAAGTAGTATGGATTACAGGAAATCTATCATGGTTATCATTTATAATAGCTTCCATTACTGGAGCATTAACCGGATTATCATATGCTGAACTTTCAGCAATGTTTCCAAAAAGTGCTGCTGAATTTGTATATACAGAACAAGCTTTTAAGAAGAGAATTTTATCGTTTATTTTAGGATGGATAATCATTTTTTCTGGTATATTGTCTGCCGCTACAGTTGCCTTGGGTTTTGCTAATTATCTCTCTGATTTATTTGGTATTTCCTCTATCTTTTTGGTTGTTATTTTCGCAATTTTGCTCATCATAATTTTAAGTATAATAAATTTTATTGGGATTAAAACATCAACCAGAACTAACATTATATTTACTCTGATTGAGGCATCAGGCTTAATATTTATAATTGTAATTGCTATTCCCCTCTTTGGGTCAGTTGATTATCTAGCACTTCCAACGGCATCGAATTTTACAGCAATTTTTTCTTCAGTTGCTTTAATCTTCTTCGCATATATTGGTTTTGAAGATATAGCAAATATCGCCGAAGAAGTCAAAGAACCACATAAAAATCTTCCTAAAGGAATCATTTATTCAATTATTATAACAACAATACTTTATTGCCTTACTGCTATTTCAGTTGTCAGTATATTACATTATGGTGTTTATGACTATGAAAACTCTAAAGTTCCTCTAAGAGATGCAGCATCACAAGTATTAGGCGATGCAGGTGGATTAATTATGTCGTTAATTGCATTATTTGCTACAGCTAATACAGTTCTAATAATGTTAATAGTGACATCTCGTATGATGTATGGAATGGCTAGGGATAAAGCTCTCCCTGAAGGATTAAGTAAGATTTCCCCGAAACACAGAACACCAATTATATCTATATTAATAACCATGATCTTTACAATAATTCCAGTCTTCTTTGTTGATATCAAAATAATAGCAGATGCTACTGTATTCGGTGTTCTTCTTAATTTTTTCTTGGTTAATATTAGTCTAATAGCTTTGAGAAAAACTAAACCAGATATGGAAAGACCATTTAAACTAAAACCAAGTATAAAATGGGTCCCTATAATTGCTTTACTCGGATCAATTGTGTGTATTGCTCTTCTATTTACTTTTGACTGGCTTACTATAGTTATTCAATCAATAATAATACTCTGCGGAATCGGTGTTTTCTATGGAATGAAATCAAAAATAGAAACTAAAACACTCAAAGAAGAAGATTAAACGTAATTTATAACTCATCAATACTACAATATCCTACAAAGTCATCTCTTAAAAAAAGCTTAAAAGAAAGTTTAGATTCCTTATACGGTTTAACTAGTTGAAGTAAAACATCATGTTCTGGTTTTGAAAATATATTTTTAAATTCCTCAGCAACACCTTCAAAATATTGGTATTGTTGGAGTACAAAATTACCTCTAAATCTTATATTTCCAAGGAAATTTAGTATGTCATCAATATCATCAGAATCTAATAGGGGTCCAACATATGTTGTCCGTATTTCAAAATCTATTTGCTTTTGGACATTCAAAAATTTTATCGTTTCATAAATTTTGTCTATATCTACTTTAACACCTGTGATTTTCTCGAGCTTTCCTGGGATTTGTGGACCCTTTAAATCCAATGCAACTCTATTAATGTACGGACTAATTGTCTTTATTACCCCTGGATTTGAACCATTAGTATCTATGCTTAAATATTTACCTAATTTTTGAATTTCTTTACATAGTTCAGGTAAATCTCCCTGAAGTGTTGGTTCACCACCTGAAATGCTTACTGCACTCACTAGTAAATTAATTTTTATTTTATCAATTAACTCTACAATTTTATATTCTCTTCCGACATTAGGTTGTAAAAGATATTTATTATGACAGAATTCACATTTGAAATTGCAACCTACAGTAAATATAACCATGCTTGATTTATGTGGAATATCTTTAGTCGAGATATCAATTATTCCGCCAACCTTCATTTCAGCATCAATATTCCTTTTCGATTAATCTATCTACCTGATACAATGGTAAATCAAATGGTCCTAAAGATTCTAATTTAAGAGAAGTAAGAGCTGCAGCAAACTTTAAAGAATCTTCTGGATTCTTTGTTAACCTTGATCCTAAATAACTAATAAAAGCAGTATCTCCCCTTCCTGTTCTTCCAATTGAACTTCTATTTTTCCAGGGAAAAAAATATGAATCTTTAGAATAATAAACTGAAATTCCTCTTTCATGAGTTATAAGAATTTCATCTGGTCCAAATTCACTTAATTCTTCGGCAGCTAGATCTAAATTCTGATAATTTGTTAAAACTTTAGCTTCAGTTTGATCTAGTTTTAAAACACTTATATTTGAAAGAATTTTTTTCTTTTTTTTAAACGATAATGAAGAATAAAAAACTTTTTTTTTGTTTCTATATCGAGTAAAACCTTGAATATCAAGGCAAACGTTATTATACTTACTCCTAATAAAATCAAGTAATTCTAAATCAATTTCTCCTGCAACTATAGGGCCAATAACAAAGAATTTTGGGGGAGTCTTAAATTCTGGAATCTCTTCTTTTCTAAATAAACCTGCAAAACCAAGAGGTCTATAATCTCTAAACTCCATATTTTTGATAGAATAAATATTTTTTAGACCTGATGTCTCACTTGAAGGATGTGCAAAGTATTTAATTCCATTTTTTTTGAAAATTTCTAAAAGTGGAAAATCTTGCCTACTTAAGCGAGTAATTATTGAGATTTTAAGCCCCATATGACTGCCGGCAATTGCGCCATAATAAACAGTCCCCCCTAAACTAGAATAGCTAGTTCCATCAATTTCATTTATATCTTTAGCGAAATGCCCTAAAATAACAATGTCTGATTCATTCGATTCAATATCCATAGATAATATTGTAAAAGGAATAAAGAATTAAGAAATTATCGATTTGAATCTTTTAAAAAATAAAAAAGAAGTTATAAGATTAATTTCAGATAAGTTCGGATTTATGATGGATTATTAATTTTCCCATTTTTTTTTATACCTTCAATAAAGGTTTCTAATATTCTTTCTTTAATCTTAGAATAGTCTAAAGAAGGGATTCTATTAACACTCCTATCACTTTTTTCAATACTTTTGATAATATCCGAACTGATATTGGTCTTTTTTAACATTTTGTTTACTTTTTTTATTTTTCCTCCAAAATTCTTTTAATTTAAATTAAAATTTTTAATTAATTATATAGTATATCTCCTTTATAAACTTTACCCACACTTTTCCCACCTTTCATAACCATATTAGATAAATTAAAAACATTAAGAATATACTTGAACATTGTTCAGCCTTTATCTTTAATATTAAAATATTTGTGTAATTAAATCTGAAATTTAATATTTACTATTGAAGAATATTCTAATCAAAATGTTTTTTAAGGGCTTTTAATTTTTTATTACAAATTAGTACATTTTAATTAGGTATAGAATTCAACATGATATTTGAAGAGTTAATTGGATTATTAAAAAAGAAGGGTTTCAAAGACACTCTATGCGTACTCGTCAAGCAGAAGGACCATAAAACAGATAAACATACATTTTATAACGAGTTAAACAAATTCTCATACTATAATTCGTTTTTTCGAGTAAAAGAGGAATTGCTTACACGTGGGCTTATTGAAATCGAAAATACAAACCGAGTAAAGTATATTAAACTTACAGAGAAAGGTTTAGACGTTTATAATAAGTTAAATGAAATCAACAAAATGCTCAAAAAATAAAACCTTATTTTTTTTTTTAAAACGCTAATCCAAGAATAAGTGTAGTACATTTGATATTAAAAAGATTAATCGTAGGACCACTAGGAACTAACTCCTACATTTTTGGTTCAACTAAAAAAAAAGAAGTTGTAATTATAGATGTAGGTGGTGAACCAGATACAATTATTAATTCTATTGAACAACTAAATGTAAAGCCTATTGCTGTTTTATTGACACATGGGCATTATGATCATACTCTGAAAGCAGGAAAAATTCTTAGACATTTCAATATTCCATTAATGTTCCACAAAAATGAATTCGATTCTGGTATATATAATCAAAAGAAAGCAGATAGATGGTTAGAAGAGGGAGATTCTGTAAATATCGGTGAAATAACTTTAAATGTGCTTGAAACCCCGGGTCATTCTCCTGGGGCTCTAACTTTTTTCTCAAAAGATCCTAAGGAATACAATGGACAAAAAATAGATGGAGTAATTTTTCCAGGAGATTTAATTTTTCGAAGAAGTATCGGACGGTCGGATCTAAGAGGAGGTGATTCGAATCTTCTTTTTTCAAGTATTAAATACAAAATTATGAAGAATCCTGAAATTACGGATAATTTCCTCATATTTCCAGGCCATATGGGTATTACTTCAGTTGGAGAAGAAAGAGAATTAAACATGTTTAAGAAATACTTTTTATAGATTAATTCAATTTTCCTAGACATCTCCAGAATCAAGTTAAATTAATGTTGTTTATTTCATTTAAAGAAGAATTTTTAATCTAAATTTTTAAAAACCTTAAATCTATTATAATATTAAAAATTTAGAATATTTTTCTCAAGGTGTAATTAAAGTTGATTAATAGGGCAGAAGTAAAAGCTATAATTCGACGCTTCGAAGAAAGGGAAGGTATTCGTGGAGTCATTATCTGTGATTCATCTGGTTTACCAATAGATTCAAACCTAGATATAGAGCTAAGTGAATCAGTTGCTGCTTATGTTACTTCACTTATTGGGAAGGGACGACAAGTAGTTGAAGCATTAAACGAAGGACATTTGAATTTTATAAGATTAGAAACCTCGAAAGGCGAAACGATGGTTGCATTAGAGGAGAATCTGATTTTAATTATTTTGAAATAAAGTGTGATTTTTTCATTTTTCCTTTTTTATATATTTGATAAATTTAAATTCCTTAAACTCTATATTTAAACTATATAATTATTTAAGATAATTTCTTAACCAATTTCAGAATTCAAAACTTATTCAAATAATTTTGTTAGGATTTAATTATGGTTGATAAAAAAGTTCTAGAACAGAAATTAGCAGAACTCATGGATATTGTTCCTGAATGTGAGGGATTAATTGCTGCTGATTCAAACGGGAAGGTAATGATTGGTCAAACAATAACGGAAATGGACCATGGAAAAATTGCGAAGGCTTGTGCAACAATTATTAAGGATTCAAATGCATTAGGAAAAGATACAGGCAAAGGGGGTTTGAAAACAACAACTATTGAATTAGAGAAGGGATTTGCTGTTTTGGTTGGTTCTGAAACAAGTGTTTTAATAGCTTTGGCTGGTTTAGATGGAAGAAGCTCTCTTGCGCTTTTAAAAAGAAACTTAATATCAATATCTAATTTATAATTTTATTTTCTCTTTTTTTACAGTAAAAAAAGAGTAAGGTAAAGAGAGTTTACTTCTTAGGTTTTTTCTTTTTATCTGCTAATCCTCTTTCTTCCAATAAAGAATCTAAATCCATTTTCTTCTTTTCTTTAATTTCTTCTGGTTCTTCTTTCTTTTTTGTAATCCTTTTAACTGGTGTAGGTTTTTTTAGTTCAGAAACAGGTACATATCTCCCTCTTCTTGGTTTCTTTCTAATTTCTTCGATTGGAGTTTCTAATCTTTTCTTTATTCTTCTATAATAAATTATCGCAAGTACCCATACTAAAACAAGAGTAGCAACAATCATAAAAATAAAATTTTCAATAAAATAATCATAAATAGGAGGATCAAAAGTATTAAATAAAATATTTTCAGTTATTGTTATATTTTCACTTGTAATTATATTTTCTGCGGTTATAGAAACTGAAATATCTAATCTATTTATGTTTCCAACTGGAATTTCGATAATCAAGTGAGTTTTTTCATCTGGTCCCAAAAAATTTAGTTTTATATAATCTATTTCTACTATTGAATATAATAGACCCTGATTAAGCTCAATGGAGATATTTTTGACTTTTAAATTTGAATCTCCAACATTTTCAAGTGCAATTGTAAAAGTTGTGGCTCTATTTCGATAGATTTGAACACTATTTGATGTTATAAATATCGATATATCATTTATCTCATGGATGATACTTACTGTAATACTTTTTGAAACACCATTTATTAAATTACCCTCCCATAATAATTGTAATAATAAATCTCCCTCAAAATCAATAAGCAATGTATCGATTAGAAATTCAACAAAACCACTTGAGTCTGTAAAATCTGAACCAAGATTAACCCACGATGTGCTATTATAATATTGACAAGATACATTTTGGTTTGCCAATTTATCTCCAAATTCAGTTGCTAATGTCGTACTAATATTAAAAGATTGTCCTTTAATTGGATTGTTAGGGTTAATCGTGATATTAACAAATTCACTGTTAAGTTTTAAGGAGAATTCACCAGTGAATTGTTTATAGCTGCTTACATAGTTTTTATCAATAATATTAATTAAAAATGATGAGTTATCAGGTAAATAAAGACATTCATCTCTGTTAAATGCATTAACTATAGTTTCGGTACTAGTTTCTTCGTTAATTCTTAAACCTAAACTATAACCATCATATTTGGTCTTAGATTCATTACTAAGTAATGATATTTCAGCACTTTTATACATCCCAACATTTATATCTTCAATAAATATTGTAATTTGTGTTTTTGCACCCCCTAATCTGATGGGAGCATTTATACCCTCCCAAATATTGGTAACAACATTTAAATCAGGAATTTTTAAATCAATATCAAATTCATTTGCATCGTTAGGATGTCCAGAAAATTTTAATTCGATAGTATTACTTGTATTTTCTGCTATAATCCATTTTTCATTTATATATGATACAAGCTTTACATTAATTTTAACGCTAACATTAAGAAATTGATGTAAGTTTTCAAATACAGCCTTTATGTTTAAAATTTCACCTGGATTTAAAATACTTTCACTTTGCTTAAATAATGTTAGCGATATTGGTAATTCTTCATCTTCTATTACATAAGAAAATTGCATATTTATATTTTCATTACTAATCGGATAAAAATTAGGTTGAGAAATCCCCGTTGTATCATTAATAGACGCGATAAATAATGTAAAATTGTCGTACCCTATTTCATCTATTTGTCCATTAACTAAATTCTTTTTTAATGTAGGATTGTAATCACACCCAAATAATTCAGCATCGTATACATCAATATATATAATTATTTTTTTACATCCTATCGCAGATCCATTAAACCAAAAGAAGCCTAAATGATACTCTCCAAAAACTTTAACATTATCTGTTAAATCTAATATTGTTTGGTTATTAAAATCATAAACAAGGTAGGATCCTTCAATAATCCCAACCGAATCAGTTTGTTCAGGAGTATTAAACCGTGAACCATTTGGATAGAAAAGGCTTACATTTGCAATGCCACTGATTGGTGCTTTAGAGTAATGATCTTGAATCTCAACACTTATGGAAATATTATCCCCATTCATAAAACCGTTTGATTCCCATAATATATCGTAAAAGTTAATAAAACTATGCATTTTGCTAATGAAATTAAAACTAGTTAAGTTAAGAGAGTAATCACCATTTAGATTAGCAAGATTATTTGTTACAACTACTTTATATTTATATGGATTTTCACTTAGTATTCTCTGTCCTCCTGTTTGACTCAAAATTTGCTGATTATTAGGATTTGTTAAATTGTGGGCATTTAAGAAATCTGGATATATATACCAAAACTCTAAAAAGTTCCATTCATCAAAATTAGGGCCACCTTTCTGTAAATTATATATAAATAACCATTCTGGATAAGTATCATATTTAACACTATATGTAGTTGATGCAATCTCAATCCAGTATGCATTTACCGAATAAGAAACGTTAAATTTAAATCCTTTAATATTAGTTTGGTTCCAAGTTAAATCAACTCGAAAAATATCTGAAGGAATATCATCAATTGGAGTCGAAAAGTTATGTTTCCATCGACCAATACCCCACTCTAAGTATGAGCTTTGATTATATGGATAAGATCTGATTATCAGATCCTCTATTAGTAAATCTTGTATCTTTAAGGTTCCAGTATTATTGACTTTGAAATCTGATGGTTTATAACCCCGTGTTACATTCAACTTGAATGAACTAGCATCTAATTGACCAGAACCATACGGTAGAATACTTGCAGGAATTTGTTTACGTGCATTTTGCCAATTACTCCCATAATCAACAGTTGTTTTAAGCTGATGTTCAGTATCTCCTTCATCTCCAAAATTAAAATATGGAAGTGCAACTAAACTATAAACTTCTATAGGATTATTTGATTTAATAACGATAAAATAATTGGAAAGGTTTAGATTTTTTGTATTACTTATATCAAATTCAAAGTATGAAAGATTATCTCCAGTAAAACTTATTAATTTAGAGTCAATCAAATCGTTATAATCCGGTTCTAAATTATTAATACGCAAATTATTATCAGTTCTCACAATTGTGTCATTTGCTCGATATAGTGTAATATTTAACTGTGTAGTAGCAGCTGCCGTAAGATTTAAGGTTCTTATCCACGCGTAAAAGCCGTTTACGGTGGATCT
>JBHLKB010000035.1:0-12278 GCA_048887205.1 Candidatus Hodarchaeota archaeon | reverse complement strand
TGAAAGGGTATGAAGCGTAATATTAGGATGTCTATAACATTCTGAAAGTTTAGGAGCAAGGATACAAATTGAACAATCAAGTGTAGGGAAGGTTTTATCCAATTGAGCCATTCTTCCTCCAATACAAGGTTGCTTCTCAATTAAATGGACTTGTATTCCCATATCCCCTAAATCTAATGCTGCTTGGATACCAGCAATTCCTGCTCCAATAATGAGAACTGATTTTGAATTTTCTCCCAAATTTGTCACCTATTTTTGTTTATTAATTTTGTTATTTGTCATTCTTCGAAATAAATCTATTTTGCTAGCTTTCCATTCCTCAATTGTAGATTTCTTAGGAGTAAATTTATTAATATATCCAGCAATAATTACATCTCTAATTAAATCCTGACCTTTTTGTGTACGAATCACTACCATTGAATTTTGCTGAACAGCCCCGGAACCACCAAAACTGATATCTGCAAATCTGCTGGTAAATTCATCACATTCATGGCAATGACTTCGTACTGCATCATCAAACTTTTTAAGTTCGACTTCATAAACTTTATTTTCTTTATCAGTTATGAAAAAATTCTTTTTGATGTTCATCTTTGCTATATTTGTGGGATCCTCATTAGTTTCCTTTTTTACAAGCTGGAATAACTTTTCATAATCAAAATTTTCCATACAAAATAAGCCAAATACATATTTAATAACATGAGTAGGGCTAATGTTTAAAAGTTGCATTTTTCTAACTGCCCTGCATTGACAAGGAGTTCCTACGAAAGCCATGCGAATTTGATTAATATCATAGATTTGATGGTGTTTTTCTACTATTTCTTCAGCGATACTATAAAGATCTTTTAATGGTAAGATATTTGATGAGATAGAATAACGAGTTCCAGAAGATTTTAATAGATCTTCTTTATTATAGATAATTTTTGGAATAGGTTGTAATTTCTCATCGTATTCGGATACTAACGCGGCATCAATTTTATTTTTATCAAATAAATACATCAGAAGTGTTGTAACTAAACCTCCATCTTGTCCTATTTCTTTGATTTTTTCATCAGTTGTTTTTGCAGCAATCACGTCCTGAATATATCCAATCTCATCTTTAATACGATATTCTTCATTTATTTGCTTCATTAAAGGCTCTGTTTGAGGGCATATATAATAACAAAGACCACATTCTTTACAATTATCAACATTTGCATCTGAGATGAATTGAGGAGCATATCCCTCCATTTTGATAACATCAAAACCTTGTGAGCTGCAATAGGCTACACATGCACCACATGCACAGCATTTATTAGTTTTGATAATTTCATCTTCAAGATTCTTGAAGATCTTAACATCTTTTAGTATAGTTTTTTTGGGCTCAACTTCTGTCATTTGATATCCAATCCTTTATTGTTTATAAAATTTAAATTGTAAACTCAATACTTTCAAATAATTTACTTGGTTTAATTCGATGAAAATTGAATCCTAATTCTTCTGGTTTAAAACCAAACGCTAATGCTACTAATTCCGATAAATAGAATATGGGAAAATCATAATTAGATTCATTTCTCTTATTTAGTTCCCTCTGATTAAATTCGTATTGCTGATAACAAGCTGGACAAACAACTACAACACAATTTGCTCCTACTTCTTGGATTGCTTTAAGTTTTTGGTCAATCATTAGGAGAGATAAATCTTTATCAGATTTCTCAACCGGATTCCCACAACATTCCATTTTCATTTCATAATCTACAGATTCCGCTCCAAGGGCTCTAACTATTTCATCTATTGTTTTTGGTTCAAATGGATCGTCCCATTTGATAATTTCTGAAGGTCTTAAATAATGGCATCCATAATGGACAG
The DNA here is from genome assembly GCA_048887205.1 of Candidatus Hodarchaeota archaeon. Lineage (GTDB taxonomy): Archaea > Asgardarchaeota > Lokiarchaeia > Sigyniarchaeales > SOKP01 > Loki-b32. The sequence continues at coordinate 10,433 of JBHLKB010000035.1, read as the reverse complement.
CAACTTTAAATCCATTTAATGGTTTTTCTATATATGCTTTAACTTTATCCAAATATTCATAAAGGACCTCTGCAAAATGCTTTACTTCAACCTTACCATCATAATATTTTCCTACTTTCTTCAAAACTTCATTTATTTCTTCTTTAGCACTAGAATCTTTATTTATAAAATAATTAATACCCTTTAATGTCTCTACACAACCAGAACAAAAAGAAATTACGCCTCCATTAGTATTGCATAAACTTAAGTTCCTTGCTCCTAACGCTAACCACGTTTCATGATCAATAAGTTCAATTCCAGTAGGATCAGGACAACAACTGAAACCATCTACATCATTGAGCTTAATACCAAGCTTCTCAAACACTTTTCTTGAAGAAGTTTCTAAGTAAGGTAATCTTGCAGGAATCACACACCCTAAAAACAAATCAAATGCCATTTTTTACTCTACCCCCTTAGGTATGTGTCTTTCAAAATCTGTTTCTATAAGAATTGTTTTGATTTCATCAATTGGAGCAGTCTTAATTTCAGGAAGACCCAATTTTTCTCGACGGGTTAAAATAGCTTTAGAATAAGGGATAGCAACACCATTTTCTAATACTGCTTTACCTTGGGCAATAAAGGCATCAGGTACTTTCCCGGCTTTAAAACATAAATTCTTGATTAAAGTGAAAATTTCAGTAAGTTCAACTTTCTGAGGACATAATTCAACGCATTTTTGACATGTTGAACATAACCATGAATTTGGTTCTTGTTTTTCTACCAATTTGTCTTGTAGACCTAAAATTGCTTCTTCGATAATCTTTCTAGGATTATATTTACCGCTTGTTATTAATGCAACAGGACAACCACCACTACAGGTACTACATTGATAACAGTAGCTCAGGGAAGCATTATGTTTCAATACTTCGTTTCGAAAACCAAAATTAATTGTGCTCATCTGACACTCTTGTCAATTAATATTTTTTAATATGCTTATCTAGATGGTTATACAAATTATAGAACGTTAAAAAATTTTTTAGAAAATTCCTAAAACAAAGGTTTGATTAAAAATTATTTTTTATAACATATTCTTCCAATGTTTAATTAAATACGATTTTCTCACGATTTTGATTAATTTTAATAACAGTTCATTGTAAGAATTTCATCAACTTATAATTTTTACTTTTTATAATAATTTTAATTTTGGGTATTAGTCAAATTATAGGAAAATTTGATCAAATCTGTTAATATGGATCTTTTTATGTTCAAAATTAATAATTATGTTTAAATACAAAAAATTCTAATAGTATAATGATGTGTCAGAATTGTAATTGTGATTTTTTTGAGAAATGTTCTATTGTAGGTTATATGCCTATTGGTTTTTGTTGCGAACACTGCTTTCTATATGATGAATACAAAACGTGTTTAAAATCTAAAACTAGAGTTAAAGAGGAACAAGAATCTGATACTGAAAAGTTAGGAGAAATTATACTTGTTAAAGCTTCAATAGAGGGTAATCTTTTAAAAGTTGTAATAGAACATGAAGATAAAAAAGAGAAGACACTTATATTGGATCTCAAAAAATATTTAGAAGCTATTTAAAAATTAATTACAAAGAGATTAAGATCCTATCCCTTTCATATTAATAGGAATGAATTAATAAGCGAATTATCATATTTTAATAGTAGAAGTAGAGAAATTTTTAAAATAGATAAATTATATATCTCGAGCTATTGACGTAATGGATATTGTTGACATTAAAATTTTAGAACTTCTTAAAGAGAATAGTAGAATGTCATTCAATGATATATCTCAAAATATTAATAAAACAGAAGCAACAGTTAGAAGACGTGTAAAGAAACTTATTGAGGAGGGTATAATAAAAAAATTTACAGTCGAATATGATATTGATACAAAACAAAAAATTTATGCTACAATAAAAATTGAACCTGATTTTAAAGATATTAAACGGATTTTGAAAGCCTTAACAGAAATCGTGGAAGTCTCTAACATATGGCGATTATCAGGTGATTGTGGCTTACTTCTCAAAGTGGATATTGATTCAATTGACAAATTTAATCCATTAATTGAAGATAAAATATCGCAAATTACAGGGATAAAGATAATTGAAACTTGTTTTATTACTGATATCATTAAATAATATTCACTTGCGAAATCATTTATTTTCTAGAAATTGCTATATTTGAGAGTATACTTAATTATAAAAACCAAATTAAGATAAAAATATCATGAGTAATTTCAATTGAATTTCGATGAGACTGATTAAAATTTATATGATGTAGCCAAAGAACAAAAAAGGATAAAAATCATAAATTATATAACTTAAATTATTTTAAAAAAAAAAAAATATAAAATATAAAACAGATATTATAGGAAAGCAAGATTTTTTGATTTAGGTGTTCAAAATCGCGCAAAAAACAGCATTTAAACTATGTATTTTCGGTAGTGGCGGTGTTGGTAAAACTACGTTAATAAGAAGATTTGTCACTAAAATCTTTGAAGAAGATATTAAGATGACGATTGGAGCCGATTTTAGTATTAAGAATGTTGAACTCGAAGGGAAAACAGTAACCCTAAGGATTTGGGATTTTGCTGGGGAAGAACGTTTTAGAGTACTTTTACCTAGCTTTGCTAAAGGAGCAGATGGAGGGATATTTATGTATGATACAACAAGATATTCAAGTATAAAAGATATTGATGATTGGCTAGCGATTTTTGAATATTTTTCCTCTGAATCAGAAGCAAAAATCCCTATTGTAATGGTTGGGGGAAAAATCGATTTAGAAGATAAAAGATCTGTTGAAACCGAAGATGCAATGGAATTATCAACATCCCACAATTTACAAGGATATTTCGAGTGCTCTTCTAAAACAGGAGAAAATGTGGAAGAAATTTTCGAATATATAGCTAAAAAAATGATAGAAAATACTAAGTAAATTTTTTTCTCAATTTCTGAATTCCTTAAATGATTATTTTATACTCTAACAGAGTTATTAACTCTGTTAGAAAAAACACATTAATAATTTTTATGATTAAGTTCTTCTTATAACTCTAACCAGTCCTTTGTTTCTAAGCTCTTCCATCATCTTTTCTATTTCGTCGACACTTTTTTCAGCAATTTCAGCAACTTGCTCTAGTGAATTCATCCCATCACAGATCTTTAATACTTTAAACTGTTCTTTATTAAGCATTCCTAATTGCACTGCCATTGGTGGAATATCTTTTACTACAACGGGAATTCTAACTTCACCTCCTTCCTGTGTTACACTTGCGCCTATTTCTTCAATACTTGGGGATTCTCCAAAAAATGACTTCACTCCTGTAATATCATAATTCTCATTAATATAAACATAAATCGTATGTTCGTTTCCTGAAACATCATCGGGATCCTCAACATCCGGGTGAGGATTATAGTGTTTATATTCCTTGGTATAGATACTCATCTTAAGACCATCGATAATCTCTTTTTTATCTATAGCGAGTGCTATCATATCTTCACATATATCGCACCATGCCCATGCTTCTATTAAGGAGAAGTATTTCTTCACTTTATTTTCTGGCATCGCAGTTCTCTTTAAAAATAAATTTAAATTTCATTATATAAGTTATATGCAAATTAAGGAGTTTATCAATTTAAAATTTAATTTGCTTGTTTTTTCTATAATGGATAAGTCAATTTAAATCAACCAATAAATTCATTAAAAGGATATGCTTCACTTCTTCTAGGCTCAGTTTTAAAATCAAAAATAATTAAAGCTATAATTTATTTTACTATCTAAGTTTTAATTTGTAATATAGTGTTATTTTATCAATGACAACATACAAGAGCAATATTTGCTTTGGTTGTGGACGCCCAATAGCACCATACGAAGCAGCGGTTCATTTTCCTTGTCCTTCATGTGGAGATGTAACAATATGGCGTTGTGAGCGTTGTAGAGAGATGGGAAAAGAATATCGTTGCCTGAAATGCGATTTTTCAGGGCCTTAGAATAAATCTTAAAGGGTTGGTTAAAGTGGGAGAATTTATTGCTTTAATTGATGTAATTCCTGAGGATATTGAAGTTAACTTCGAAGAATTTGTAGGAAAATTAAGAATCGTTTTGCCTGAATCTTGTACTATAGAACAATATGATATTTTACCAGTTGCGTATGGTTTGAAAAAAGCAAGAGTTCGAGTAAGATACCCCGAAGAATGGGGTGGAACAGATAAACTTGAAGAATTATTTAGCCAAGTTGAAGGAATTCAAGGTATTGAAGCTATAGCTTTTTCAAAAGCATAAGAAGAGTGGAGATTGCCTCTTAGTGTTTAACTTGTTTTCAGAAAATTATCAATTAACTCATCTTTTTCTGTTTCCTTGATAATTTTCAACATCCATACTTGTTGATGAAGTATAAGATTGATTCGAAATCTGGAACATCTTCATATCGTTTAAAATCTCCTAAAATTTCATGAGCTATTTCAAATTAATTTATTTTAACTATTATTTCATATAATTCTCTTGAATAATTTATCTAATTCTTTATAAGAAAAAAATCTTAATGTGGGTCTTCCGTGAGCGCAATGATAAGAATCTTTACATTTTGCTAATTCAATTAATAGATCTCTTATGTTTTTTAAAGAGAGATCATCACCTCCTCTTATGCTTTTATGACACGACAAATAATTGATTATCTCTTCTTTAACCTCTAAAAAACTCTTACCCTTTCCAATTTTCGCTACATCACTAATAATTTCTTTTATAATATTAATATCAGGTACTTTTCCCATGATAGTAGGAATTTCTCTTAAAATGAAGGTATTTCCACCAAAAAATTCAAAATTAAATCCTAATCTTTTAATTTCATGTAAATTGGACTCTAAAAAGAATTTTTCACTAGGAGTTACATCAATTTTTAAAGCTGAAATTAGTTTTTGTTTGGTTATTTTTGAAGTTTCATATGCTTTTAGGAATTTTTCTTTATTTATTCTTTCTGAAGCTGCGTGTTGATCTAAAATAAAGAAACCTTTTTCATTATTTTCGTTAATACCTTCTAGAACCACATATATTTTATTACTTAATTGACCTGTATGAGATATTAATCGAAGCTTTGGAAAATTATTGTAAACTATATATTTTTCTCGTAAAAAAGTTTCAGATGTTAATGTTTTTTCTAATTTTTCTTCAATTATCTGATCTCTCAGACTTAATTGTACACTTTCTTCATGCAAAATCGGCTGTTCTTGAGATGCTTCTTCATATTTAACTTCTCCATCTTGATTTTCTATGGTAATTTTAGTAATATCTGATGTCTCTATCTCTTTTTTAGGTATAAAGTCTTGTAATTCAGTTGAAATATATTTTGCTTCCTTAATTATAAATTTATCCTCTACAAAAGTCTTGACAACATTATATACTTTATTATAGAGTGAATCCTCTCTTTCGAATCTAACATGAAGTTTCCTTGGATGAACGTTAAAATCAATGACAGAAGGATCCAGCTCAAGATATATGATAAAAAAAGGATATTTGTTAACCATTAAAGTTCCTTCATACGCTTCGTTGATTGCTCTCAATATTACATCGCTGATAACGTAGCGTTTATTAATGAATAGACTTGAATATGTTCTATTTTTTTTAGCTATTTGTGGATGCCCTAATAAACCACTTATCCTAAATTTCAGATCTTCTTCTTTATAATCAAATGATTCCATAAATTTTGCCATTTTTTTTCCATATATATGAAATACAGTTGTCTTCAAATCATTAAATGCGGGACAATTGAGTATGTCTAATTCGTTATGACGATAAATAAAATGAAGCTCTGGATACGCTAAAGAATATCTCTGTATAATATCAGTAATATGACCTAATTCTGTAGTATCTGATTTAAGAAATTTTTGTCTTGCTGGAAGATTAAAGAATATATTTTTAACTTGAATATTAGTTCCAATAGGACAAGATATTTCTTTCTTATCTACAATTTTTCCCCCGTCAATATATAAGCGTACTCCTTTCTCTTCAAATTCTACCCGAGAAGTAATTTCAACTCTACTTACAGCAGCAATGCTAGTAAGTGCTTCTCCTCTAAATCCCAAAGTGGAAAGGTGTTCTAAATCTTCGATACTTCTAATTTTACTACTTGTGTATCTCTCAAAAGCTATTTCAATATCATCAGAAGGAATACCACTTCCATTATCAATTACATGAATTAGAGATTTTCCCGCTTTTTTAACTATTATTTTTATTTCTGATGCTTGTGCATCAATACTATTTTCAATAAGCTCCTTTACAACATTAGCGGGTCTATCAACAACTTCTCCTGCAGCAATTTTCTCAGCATCAATGATTTTTTGAATTTTACTTACTTTCACAGTTTTTCTAAAATATATTTATTTTGTTTACAATGATAAGATAATCATATAAAGTTAATATAATTCTCATTACATTCAAATTTAAAATAATACTCTATTAAAGTTTAAATAAATTTAGATCTACTTGATTTATTGGTTCAATTTACCTAAATGATGATTTTTTATAAAATCATTAAACTGAAAGTAAGTCTTTTAAATCTCTTTTAATACACTATAATAATTATATTAGATGTATAACATGAATAATCAAATTACGAAGAATAGTAAAGAAAAATCTTCAATTCCTTTGTATTTTATTTGTTTTTTCACGATTATTACGATTATTCTTATTATTATAAGGATATTTTTCCTTAATATATCTGAATGGATTCAAGAAACAAGGGATATTGACTTTAAAATTCTTATTGAGGGCATGAACAATGGTTTGATTAATTTTTACGATCCTGTAGAAATTTCAGATTGGCCCCCTTATTATCTTTATTTTTGGTATTTTTTGTTTTTTCCAATGTATATAATACCTTACAATACAATAATAGGGGTTTATATTTGGGATGCTTTACGATTAATTTTAACAATTTTAGTTATTAGAGAATCACCGAAAGTGTTTAAGAGCAAAAAAGATTTACTGATTTTTTATCTAATGGCCATGATTGGGTTTAGTATAGACGCGTATTATAATAATGTAAATTTTTTAATTTTATTCTTTCTATTTTATTCATATATATTTATAGAAAGAGATAAAAAATGGATTGCCGGTATTCTCTTCACTCTCGCAACCTTTAAAATAACTGCAATACTATTTCTCCCAGTTCTTCTTATAATTAGAAAAGTAAAATGGAAAGATCTTATATATTTCTTGATTCCATTCCTTATAATTTGTATTCCTTATGTAATTTTTCCTAATTATTTCTTTCAAATGGTAATAAATTGGGGGCATAGTGATGCTGAAATTCAAGGAGTCTTATTTTTCGATTCAATTATGTGGAAAGCTTTACAACCTTCTCATTTGATGTTTATTGGTTTGTTATTAATAATATTTCTAGAGAATATAAAAAATGAGAAGAACAAAAGGATATATCGTATTGTCCTTGTTTCAATAATAACCGTATATTATGTTTATCTAACCACTATAGTTTTTATAATTCCAGTTGTATTAGCTTAGCCAAGTTTTTCTATTTTTTTTTTAAGTTCATTCAAATAGTCTTTTATCCTATCTGAAATATCGAATTCTTTGCCGATTTCTTTAATAGAATCAAGTATTTCGGTAACTTTATCTTTCTTGCTAATTGGTTCAAATAGACTCGTTTGTACTAACTTTTTCTTTTTTGGAGTTCGGTATTGGGAAATCTTATTTTTACCAGTTTCAACTTCAGATTCTAATTTTTTAAGTTCGGCTGTTTTTCTTTTAATATTCTTTTCTGTTCTATTTAATTCTTCATTAGAATCACTTAACAACTTCTTAATCTCTTTTAATTCTGCGTTTAATTTATCAAGTTCATTTTTTTTTCCGTTGATTATCTTATCATATAGTTTTCCAGATGATACAGTATTTCCATTTTGTGCAACAGTTATCTGAAAGGGATCTTCTTCTTCTATTTGTTCAAGAATTTCAAAAGCTCTTATTATAACATCATCTGGTATTCCAGCTAATTTTGCAACATGAATGCCATAGGATTTATCGGTACTTCCCGGTTTTAATGTTCTAACAAAATTTATACTCCCATCATCATTTTCAATAATATCTAAATGATAATTTTTTACTCTTGGTAAATTTATCTCTGTTAATTGATGGTAATGCGTGCTAAATAAAGTCTTGATTTTTAATTCATGAAGCTTTTCAAGAGTAGCCATTGCTATACTTTGACCATCACTAGTACTTGTTCCCCTCCCTAACTCATCAATTATTACAAGGCTTTTTGGCGTAGCATAGTTTAAAATTTTAGCTGTTTCAGTCATCTCAATCATAAATGTGCTTAATTTTCTAGCAAGGTCATCTGAAGCTCCTATACGTGTGAAAATTTGATCAATTATTCCAATATTGGCTGATTTAGCTGGAACAAAACACCCCATTTGTGCAATAATACATATGAGAGCAATCTGTCTCAAATATGTGCTTTTACCTGCCATATTTGGGCCAGTAATAATTAATAATTGCTCATTTTCATTATCTAAATAACAATCATTAGGTATAAATTGTTCATCTAAATTTATTTGCTCTATTACAGGATGCCTACCTGCTTTAATTATAATTTTATTATCCTTATTAATTTTAGGGCGACAATAGTTATATTTTTCTGCAATTTCGGCAAAAGATCCAAGAACGTCAATGATTGCAATATTTTGTGCGGTTTCTAACACATTTTTAGTTTCTTTTTCTACATTTTCACGAATAGTATTGAAAATCTCATATTCTAAATCATTAATTTTTTCTTCTGCATTGATAATTTTATCTTCAAGTTCTTTTAGTCTTTTAGTTGTATATCTTTTAGCATTTTTGAGAGTTGCTCTTTCAATATATTCATTTGGAATATTTTTGATGTTTTTAAGAGTTCTCAGTGTTATTTCGATATAATAACCGAGGATATTATTATATCCAATTTTTAATCCTGTAGTCAAATTCCACTTTTTTTTCTGTTCTTGTTCATATTCTAATACATATTTTTTACCATTATGAATTATATCCCTAAGCTCATCTACTTCGTCATTAAAACCATCTTTAATAATATTACCTTCTCTAATTGTAATAGGTGGGTTATCCTTAATTGATACATCGATTAAGTTTACAATGTCTTTAAAAGTTCTAATTTTTCTTATGAATTCTGAAATCTCAGCTATATCGGCTTTTTCCAATAATTTTTTTATCTTAGGAATTTTTTCTAAGGAATTTTTGATATTTATTAAATCTCGGGCATTACTACGACCACCATAATTAATTCTATTAATATATCTTTCGAGATCACCAATTACCCCTAACTCCTCCCTTAAATCAGACCTTAAAAAGATATCATCCTTAAATTTCTGAACGATATTAAGTCTTTGATTTATTGCTTCAATTTTTGTTAAAGGTTGGAGAATAAACTTTTTTAATAAACGTGCTCCCATTGGTGTATTAGTGTGATTAAAAATAGAATATAACGTAGCATCCTTACCTCTCTCCCATAAAGAATTAATCAATTCTAAATTTCTTTGTGTAATGTAGTCTAAATGTAATATGTTCTTTTCTTGGATAATATTAATTTTAAAAATATTAGGAATTACATCTCTTTGAGTATCCTTTAAAAAAGCTAACAGACCACCGGCTGCCTGAATAGCCATTTGTTTATCTTCTAAACCAAAACCTTTTAAATTTGAAATTTTAAAATGGCGAGTAATTAAAGTGTAAGCCTCATCATATAAAAACACATGCTCCTCATAAGGTTTAATGATTGCTTTTGTAAGATCTTTTAGAAGTATAAAAAGTCTTTCATCCATTTTCAGCTCGGATGGTATTATTAATTCTACAGGATCATATTGAGAAAATAAACTTAGCAATTTTTCTTGCGGATCTTGTTCTTTAGCCGAAAATTCAGTAGCTACAAATTCTCCAGTTGATATATCTGCGAAAGCAACACCAAATCCATTTCTTTCTTTTATCATGGAGGCAATATAATTATTTTCATTTGATTTTAATAAATTTGGTTCTATGATTGTTCCTGGTGAAAATATTCGAGTAACCCCTCTCTTCACAATTCTACCTTTTACAGTCGCTGGATCTTCTAACTGATCAACTATTACTAAAGTCTCGCCAAGATTCATGAGATTATTAAAGTAATTGTGACCTGAATGGTGTGGAATCCCTGCTAAGGGAACATCTCCTCTCTTTGTTAATGTTATCCCTAAAAGTTTTGAAATTCTTTCTGCATCATCATAGAAAAATTCATAAAAATCTCCCATACGATACGCAATGAGATTCTCTGGAGGAAACCTCTTACGAATAGAATACCAATGTTTCAACATAGGAGTTAGCTTCCTTTCATTTATTTCCTTCATAATTAACCCATTTGATATTTAACGGAGATTTTTAATCTGTATAATCAATTAT
>JBHLKB010000034.1:0-12393 GCA_048887205.1 Candidatus Hodarchaeota archaeon | reverse complement strand
ATTTTAGATCTTGGATTTTTGCGTATGCCTTCTACTTTTATCAATCATATTGTGTTTTTTTAAGAAGTTAATTTATACTTCTATTAATTTTTCTTTTTTTATGTAAGCAGGTAAATTCGAGATAACTTTTTCTGCTTCATCCATTATGTCTTCAAGAAGCTCCCTTACAGTAGGAATAGAATGAATTCTTCCAGTTACAACACCACCTAGAATAATTGAATCATCCTCAATTTCCTCGTATAGATTTTCAAGACCTTGCAACTCTATTCTCATTATCTTGTCATTGGAAGGACAAGGAATTCCTCGAAACAAATCTGATGCTCCAGAAACAGTTTCATCAACTACTTTTAAGGACATTGGATTTCTGAGAAACCTCATAGGACCGAAAAAGCCACGTGCGACAAGAGTATCAGTTTCAGCTCTTTTAACTAAAGCTTCTTTCCACATTTGTTGAAAATCCGCTTCCTTAGTAGCAATAAAACGAGTTCCCATTTGTATACCTATTGCTCCTAATGCTAAGGCTGCCGCTAAAGAGGCTCCATCTGAAAATCCTCCTGCACCAATTACAGGCTTGTTCACGTTTTTCACAACTTCTGGAAGTAAAACCATCGATGAGACATCCCTCCATGCACAGTGCGCTCCCCCTTCTCTTCCAGATGCAATAACAATGTCAACTCCAGCTTTTTCAGCACGTTTAGCACCTCTCACATTTGGACAAACATGACACCAAATAATGTCAGGCAACTCTTCTTTAATAGGAATTCTAATTCTTTTTGCACCCTTAGAAGCAGCATCAATTGCCCAAGGCAATGGATCACCAGCAGAAGTTACAATTACATTTAACTTTTTTTGAATTTCTGGTTTTTCTCTCAAAATTTCTATCGTACCTTTTATTAAACGCCTTGAAGCATAATCAAAATCCGATGCTACTGGTATATTGAGCCCAAACTTAGCTTCTGGAAAATCTAAAAGATTATCGTATACATATTGAATAACTCGTTTTACTATAACTTTTGGACTCCCTTTTCCAAAAACCTTTTGAGCTACTTCTGGAGCTGCTGAACTAGCACCGCCAGCAGCCATTCCAATTGTAGAAATTAATCCTAAGGCCCCTTCTTTAGCAACCGTTATACACAGTTCTGTTGTGCTATATGGTCCCATTCCGGCTTGAATTATTGGATACTTCGTTCCAATAATTTCTTGAAATTCTGTAAATATCATACAAGCATTAATAATTGTCAACAAAATAAATAATTTGATTTAAGAATTAAATCATAAAAAGATAAATTCTTCTCATTTCATTTAAATTTTCTTAGCATATTCATAAATTGTTAAACCAAAAAAATCCCCAGTTTTGCCTGTTTCTTTAAATCCGTATTTCCTATAAAAATTCTGAGCTCTTTTTAATGGTGCTGTAGTGTCTAATGTTAAATATATACAGCCTTTTGAGCGTGCATCATTCTCAACTGCTTGCAATAAAGCTGTTGCTGGACTATTTTTTCCTTGTTTTTCAGGGAGTACTGCCATCCCGCGTATATGTCCTTCTTTTTTACTTACTTTCCGCCATCCAATTGTCCCTATTATTTTTCGTTTTTGATCAACCGCCACGTAAAGTTTCATTTCTTTCATGCGCTCAATAACAGCATTCTCTGACATTACCGTATCAGAAAAACCTTCACTAGTATAATAATTGCGATATCCCTCAAATGCCACTAACAAGATTTCATAGATTCCTTTTGCATCATTTTTTTTCGCTCGACGAATTATATAATCTCGGGCCATATCAAGAAAGTTTGAATTAAGTATTACGTTATTAATTAAACCATATTCTATTAAAAAACATTTTCTTAAGAATTTTTTTCCTCTTGAATTGAAATTCTGCTATTATTTGATGATTTAAAAGGAAAAAAGTAAAAAATAGCTTATTAATATTTGATTTATGCTTTCTGTATTTTCAAATAAAAGATTTCTCCGTCTTTTTTATATTCTAAGATTTCGTCTTCGCGTTTATCTAAATATCTCTTAATATTTTCCCCTGCTTCTCCATAATCACCAATTACTTCAAGTATCTCTCCACTTTTCATCTCAAGTAGTTGCCTCTTGGTTTTAGCAACTGGCATTGGACAAACAAGACCAGAACAATCTAATTTATATGAACTTGTCATTTTCTAATCCTTCCTTTAAATTAACTAAATAATATATTATCTGCTTCTTCACACATTTCAACAAATCCATTCATAGAAGTTTTTTTTATTCCATTTATTAACTCATCTTCAGATAATCCACGTGCTCTCATACATACAGCACAGGTTTTCACATTTGCTCCTTCAGTAATTACATCAGTCATCCATTTTCCAATATTATCATATGTGCTTGGATCTTGATTCTTCTTTCCCACGAAAATTCCATCTTCAACTAAGAAAATGTTAATCTGATGACCTTCTAATAAAGCTGTATAGGCAAATCTTAACATTGTATACGGTCTTTCGGATGTGTATGCACCATCGGCGATGACAATGGTAAATGTCTTTCTTTTAACTGCCATTTCTAATTATCCTAAACAGTTAGTTTTTTATGTTTAATACCGGTTATTAATTGTAATTAATTAAAAACTATAATATTTATTAATTTTTTCGTAATATTCTATTAAAAAAATCGATAAATAAAAAAATGAATTGTAATTTTATATTATAAATAGAACCTTAGATTCATTATAAGGGTTTCAAAAATGAATATTGAGTACTTAAGAAACTTTATTAAACTAACGCAATACAAAAGCTTCTCAAAATTAGCAAAAGAACTCCCCATTTCCCAAAGTACATTATCTCATCAAATATCACAATTAGAAAAAGATTTTGGTGGAGTTTTATTAATTGATAGAACCACAAAAAAATTTGAGCTAACAAAAGCGGGAAAGCTTCTTCTTAATCACGCTAAACAGATAATAGATCTTTATGATAATTGCAAACTCGAATTAATTAAATTTAAAGATAAAATGGAAGAAGATATTATTATCTCCGCCTCAACTATTCCTGGTTCTCATATATTACCTCGATTCATCACAGATTTTAGAAATAAGAATCCAAATGTAAATTTCAAAATACTGATTAACAATTCTCAGAAATCTATTGAAAATTTAAAAAATCAAATCGCAGATTTTGCAGGTATTGGGAGTTTTATGAGTTATGATGAAAAAGGTTTTGATTATATCAAAATAGGAGAGGATGAATTTAAATTCATATGCTCTCCTAATCATGAATTGATTAGATATGGAAATATAGTGAATTTCAATGATCTAATTAAATATCCTTTTGTTTGGAGAGAGAAAGGTTCTGGAATGAGAAACACGTTTAAACAACAATTTCCAAAGTATAAGGAATTAGATATTGAATTAGAGATTAACGATAATGATTCAATTATCTCTACTGTTAGTGAATCCAATTACATTAGTATTATGAGTGAAATGATGGTCGATAAAGCAGAATCAGCCAGTCTAATTAAATCTTTGAAAATTAATAATTATCCCATTATAGCTAAAAGACCATTATTCTTCATCAAATTAAAAGATAAACAATTAAGCCTGTTAAAAAAGAAATTCTGGAATGAATTGAAATCAAAAGTCTAATAAAATGAAAAAATAGAAAATTAATATTAAATAATTTTACTTTATAAGAACTCCTGCTTGATCAAAGTTTAGAAAAGCGCTAATTTTCTCTTTAAGTGGATAAATTCCTTCCTTAAATAGCGTAATTAAGAAAATAACAAAAAATACAATCGAACCTAAACCAGGGGAAAAACCACTTAAAAGATCTACAAATGTTGATGATGGATCCCATGAAAAGAATGTCCAAACTAATGAGATTCCAGCTATTAAAATAGAGATAAAAGAGATTATTGCTGCAGCTTTCCTACTAAGGTTTAGATGGATTGGACCTAAATCAAGTCGGAAGTATTTTGGTTGTACTATTATTGATAAGACAGTGTGGCTAATGATTTTCTCCTCAAATTCAATGTATACATTTAAGTATCTTCTCTCACTTTCTTTTTTCTTCTTTTTTTTCTTTTGAGATTTTAATGGCATAATTGAAAAAATCATAACTGGAGGATTAACCGCATCCTTTTTAACTTCAACTTTTCCAAATATTGGATGTACTTCGAAGCCTTTACCCTCAATTTTTAGATCCAAGACTGGAGGTTCTTCCTTAGTTGTAACTATTGTAAATGTAGTTTCATATATGGTCTTACCCTCCTCATCTACAATCTTCAATTTTTTATGCGAAAAATACACATAAAACAAATAGCTCCTTTGTTGCATCATAACAGAATAATATTGGAGTCCCATATTAATCTCATAGATAATCGGTTGAGGTTCTTCTGGAATACTTATAGAAGGCTCAGGAACTGGTTTTGGTGGTGGAGGACCTGGGCCTGTTAAAACTTCCGATGGTGGGGGTGGGGGTGCAGCTGTAGGTACTGCTGGTTTTGCAGGAGGAGCACCAGCTCCCGGAGGCGAAGGAGGGAGTGCTCTTGCTTTCTTTTTTGCCTTTGGAGCTTCTTTTAACCTAAGAGGTTCCTCCCTTTCCATTTCATCTCTTTTTAAAAGCTTTTCTTCATCATATAATTCTTCTTTAAATTTTACTTCATCGGCTATGGAAGATAAAATTGCTATATCTTCGTCAAAAACTTCTTCTTCAGCTATCTCAAAAGCCCCTTCTTTCTCCTCTTCTTTCAATTCATGTTTATCTGTCGGTTCTTCTTCTTTTTTCTCTGGTTCCTTTTTCTTCATTAATTTTAGATTTTTTAATTTGGTGGTTTCAGAAATCTTAGCATTAGAAACAAAATCTATGAAATAAATATCACTACGATTAATTTGGATTTCCCGGAAGGATGCAAAAATGTCATCCAAAACTGTGCTAATCCTTGTTGATTTCTTATAAATCCCTACAAACATGAAATTTAGAATCTCTGCGGAAAATACTTTAGTTTTTTTATCATAGAATATCTTATTTGTTGGAATTTCAAGACTAGAAATACTTTTTAAAGATTCCAATTTCAAACTAACCTCTTCTTTTGCTTTTATGAAAAGTTATCAAATTTTTAAATATTAAAAATTAACCTTTTATAAGTTTTTATAATGATATTATAACTAATATAGTTATCAAGTCAATAAAAAAAGAATGTGATAATTTTGGAAAGAAAATATATTTTAACTCATGATTTAGGGACATCTGGCAATAAGGCTGTTTTATTCAATTTAAATTTAGAACCAATCTCTCAAATAAAGGTAGATTATCCTTTATATTATCCAAAACCAGGATGGGCAGAGCAAAATCCAGAAGATTTTTGGGAGGCAGTAAAAAAAGCCACTCATACATTAATTCAACACAAGAATATCGTGCCTGATGAAATTCTAACATTAGCATTCGATTGTCAAATGAATTGCACCATTCCGATAGATAAAGCGGGTAATCCGCTAATGAACTGTATTAGTTGGTTAGATACAAGGGCTGCGCCATTAACTCACAAATTTTCAAAGGGAATAATAAAAATATCTGGTTATGGATTAAAAAATCTTCTGATGTTTCTTAAAATCACAGGAGGTGCTCCTGGTTTTAATGGTAAAGATCCTATTTCTCATCTTTTATGGATTAAGGAAAATCAACCAGAAATTTATGAAAATACATACAAATTTTTAAGTGTGAAAGATTTTGTTATTTATAAATGCACTAAAAAAGCTGTAACTTCAAGGGATTTAGGTCATATATCTTGGATGATGAATACTGACCTTGATATATCTGATTGGTCTGATAAAATTTTAAAAAAATTTAATATTGATAAAGAAAAATTACCTGAAATAAAAAAATCTACCGAACTCGCAGGAAACTTAACAACTGAAGCTTCTAAACAGCTAAACTTGAAATCTGGAATTCCTCTTTTTGTAAGTTCCGGCGATTTAACTTCTGCAGCATTAGGCTCAGGCGGAATTTTAGATAATAAACCAATTATATGTTTAGGAACGGCTGATTGGGTCGCTGCTCATACATCTAAGAGATTATTAGATATCCGTCATTACACTGGTATTATGAGTTCTTCTCAAGGAAATTATTTGTGTATTTCAAAACAAGAAACTGGTGCTAGTTGTCTTGATTGGATTGCAAATCAAATGTTTGTAAATGAAATTGAAAAATTTAAAGGGAGTTCTAAAGAATTATACACATATCTAGATTCGCTTATCGAAAAAGCTGAAGTTGGCGCTAAAAATCTAATTTTTACTCCATGGATGTTTGGAGAAAGAAGCCCTATAAATAATCCAAATATTCGAGGGGGATTCTATAATCTAAGCCTTGAGCATACAAGAGAAGATATTCTGAGATCAGTCTACGAGGGGGTTGCTTACAATCTAAAATGGTCCTTAATTTTTATAGAAAAATTAATAGGTCAAACTGAAGAGTTTAATTGCATAGGAGGGGGAGCAAAATCAGCTATCTGGTGTCAAATTCTATCAGATGTGTTAAACCGAAAAATTATTCAAATGGAAGACCCTGAGTTAGCCGCTGCTAAAGGTTCTGCGATAATATCAATGGTCGGTTTAGGAATTTTAAAAAAATTTTCAACCGCTATCCCACTAATTAAGTCTAAAAATGTTTTTCATCCAAATACAGAGAATAATAAAATTTATGAAAAATTATTTAGTGAATATATACAAATTTATAAAAGAAACAAAGAAATGTTTAAGAACTTAAATCTCTGAAATAAGATTTAAACATTGCCAACTCCTCTTTAATATCTTTTGTTTTTTCAATTTTTTTGTTATGTCCTATAATTTTTGTGATTGCTTCATTTACAATATCAAGATGCTTGTATGCCATAGGATTCTCATACTTTTGATCTTTAAAGTTCCCTTCCCATGGCTTTAATTTAGGAGTAGATTCAATATTTCTTAAATTCCAATTAATTCTTGTTTTATCATCCTCTGTTAAGAGTTTTAAATTAGAATCATTCCATCTTTGAATAACCCAAGGAGCATATTCATGTAATTTGTCAAAATCAAACTCTAAATCATTTCTCCATTCATATTGATGATCCCAATTCCCAACTGCCAAATAATTTTCAATACCCGATTTTTCAGGGGGAAAATATTTCCAAGAAGTCCGATTGATATTTTCATCTTTAAAAGGGATCCCTTCACTATCTTGGAAAAAAAAACCTAACCTCTCTTTAACATTGCGGTCTTGTTGATTGATTTTTAAATAAATTTCAATTTGTGTAATATCTATTTTACTTTTTATTACTTGTTCTTGATATAACTTAAAAATTACATTTTTGGCTTCATTTGGATGACACTTTCCAGTAAAAATAGGATAATATGTAAAACAATAAAAATCAGAATTACTTTCAGATTTAGCTTGATGAATTTCAACCCAACATTCTATTGGTTTAATGTATACGTTAGATTTTATAATATTGATAATTAAAAGAATATCAGCAATTACACATACGATTATAATAGCGATAAATAGTATTAAATTGAAAAAAATAAATGCTAGTAAATATGAGAGCGCAATATAAATAAGTAAAAAGCCAGCAATGAAAAAGAAAGCTATTAAAGAATTATAGGCTTCATGTTCCTTATCTTTTTTTGAGTATATTATTGTTGGAGCATTCTCAATAATGATCTCTTTCCCATATTCATATATGAATTTTTGAAAATCAACTTTGCTCCATTCAGAATCAGACATGCTCAAATTGAAAATAAATTTATTTATTATAATTTGGTTTTATACCATAAAAAAATTGCTATATTAAGAATAAAATAGATTTTATCTATAAATTTTGAGAAAAATAATAAAATCGTTTCTCTTTGTAATTTTTAATTCTTATCGTTCATATTATATTTTGGAACTATTTATGGTTGATTTCGAAGACTTTTTAAAATATATAAGATCTCAAGATTTTTATTGTGGGCAAATAGCTCATATTGAAACCATTCCAGAATTTAAACCGCAATTTGATGATTTGAAGAAGCCTTTACAGAAAAAAATTCAACAATGGTTAGATACTAACCATATTAAATTATGGAGTCATCAAACAGAAGCAATCAATAAAATTCGTGAAGGTTATAATACTGTAATTGTAACTTCTACAGCATCTGGCAAATCTCTTTGTTATAATCTCCCAGTTTTACAGTCAGTACTAGAAGATCCTAAAACTACAGCACTTTATATCTTTCCTACTAAGGCACTAGCTAGAGATCAATTTAGTATCCTATCAAAAATGCTTGAAGAAACTAATATAAAACAAAATAGAATTGGTGTATATGATGGAGATGTAGAACCCAATGTAAAACGGCAAGTATTAGCTGATGCTAATATTATTATTACGAATCCTTATGGATTACATTTTTACTTACCTTGGTTTAAGAAAAAATGGATTCGGATTTGTAAAAATCTCAAATTTATCGTATTAGATGAGATTCATATATATAGAGGCATTTTCGGATCGAACTTCGCTCTTTTACTTAGACGGTTAAAAAGAATTCTTGAATCCTACAATGTAAAACCTTTATGGATATTGTCAAGCGCTACAATCTATAATCCTAAAAAATTTGCTGAAAAATTAATAGGTGAAGAGTTTGTTATTGTTGATAAAGATTATTCTCCCTCTGGTACAAAAAAAGTTATTCTTTGGGATTTGCCTTATGATGATGTATCCAAAAAATACCGTTCAGCTCACCAAGAAACTAAAAATCTATTCGTTAGCCATTTAAGAAATGGAATCCAAACTTTAACTTTCACACTCTCAAGAAAAATGGCAGAACTTCAAGCGATTTGGACAAGAAATTCATTACCATCTCTAAAAAATAAAATTTTCAGTTATCGTGCTGGAATCAGTAAAAAAAAAAGAAGAGAAATTGAACAAAACTTTAAAAATAAGAATATTTTAGGAATTAGTTCTACAAATGCACTCGAGTTAGGAATCGATATTGGTTCCTTAGATGCAACTATAAGTTCTGGATTTCCAGGCACAATTTCAAGTTTTAGACAACAGATTGGTCGTTCAGGAAGAGGTACTGATCTCTCAATATCAACTTTTATTCCAATGCAAAATCCTTTAGATCTATTTTATATCCATAATCCTGATAAATTATTTGGATCAATCCAAGAAGAAGTTCTAATCACATTAAATAACAAGTATATTCTTAAAAATCATATCTGTTGCGCAAGCAAGGAGAGTCCAATAAGAGTTGATGATTATTTAAAGTTTGGAATTCAGGATAAAACTCTCTTTATTGATTGTTTGGAGGAATTAATGTCAGAATCTTTATTAATGAACAGAGGAAATCGATACTATTGGAATAGTGATTTTTTTCCTAATGAAAAATATGGATTAAATGATCTTTCAAATCGAAGTTATAAAGTTCTACTAAGGACTGAATTAGGTGAAGAACTTTTGACTGTTGAAGATGAAAGTTTCGTTTTCCGTGATTTACATCAAGGAGCTGTTTATCTTTATGAAACAGAAACTTATTTTGTAGAAGAACTCGATTTAAACGAAAGAATGGTCTATTTAAAAAGAGCAAATGTCGATTTTTATACTCAATCTTTAAAACATACCGATATTACTCCACTTGAAGTAATTTCTGAAAACTTATTAGGTCAAAATGATACTATCAAAGCATTTTTTGGAAATGTGAAAGTAGAGCATGAATATTATTCTTATAAAACTATTGATACATTAACTCAAGAAATACGCTCAAGGCACCCATTAGTAGATATTCCAATCATCGATTTTGAGAGTCAGGCTCTTTGGTTCCTTATTCCTTTTGAATATCAAAAAGAATTGGAATTAGAAGGATACAATCTTGGCGGAACTATTCATGCTATAGAACATGCCATGATTGCTATGGCACCAACATTAGCTCAAATTTCTCGATGGGATTTAGGTGGAGTTTCAATCGATTTTGATCCAGTTAAGCAGCAACCTATAATTTATATCTATGATGCATATAGAGGAGGTATTGGAATATCAGAAGCACTTTTTTACAATTTAAATGAATTACTAAAAATCACTTATAAATTAATTAGTTCATGTAGCTGTAAAAGCTCTGATGGTTGCCCAGTATGTATAATGAGTCCTAAATGTGGCAATAATAATGATCCTTTAGATAAAAATGGAGCTTTATACTTATTAAAAAAAATTATTAATCCTATATCTAAAAAACAGAACCATGCTTAATTTTTATCTATGTAAGTGGTGTTTCATAACTAATTCGAATAATTTGAATTTAATGCAAAATTTTTAAGGGTATAAATTATATATTACATAACAGCAAAAAGAAACCTATAGATTCAGGTATAATATTCATAATTGGCGGGTATTTGGGTTGGCATTTACTTCAACTTTCAAGATAGTAATCTTTGGAGATTCGAAAACTGGTAAGACTACATTAACTCATAGATTTTTAACAAATCTATTTAAAAAGAATATAACTATGACACTTGGCGTGGATTTTCACCTTAAGTCTATAGAAGTAAATGGAGAATTGGTAAAGCTCCAGATATGGGATTTTGCTGGTGAAGAACGATTTAGATTTCTATTTCCTTCTTATATCAGGGGTGCTAATGGAGCAGTTTTTATGTATGATATCACTAATAATAGTTCACTTTCCCACGTAGATGATTGGTTTGAAATCGTTGAGAATGAAATTAAATATGATTTACCAATCGTTTTCGTTGGTGGAAAGACGGATTTAATACATTTAAAAGAGGTTTCCACTAAAAAAGCAATGAAATTAGCTTTAACAAAAGGAGCTAATGGATTTATTGAGTGTAGTTCTAAAAATGGTGAAAACATTCAAAAAATTTTTGAGCTGTTAACAAAATTAATTCTTAGAAATAGGGATTCACAATCATCCTAACTCTTGATAATATCAATTTGAAGCAAATTCATTTTTTATTTATGTTTCTAATGAACTAATACTTTTATAAAATTTAGTAAGAGAATATTTATGAACGATTAAAATAATTTTTTTAACTTAAACTGTTTCAATATTAAATATGAAATCGAAAATTAATTTGAAATGGAGTGATTTTGTATCTCCTACAATGACAAGTGATGATTATCTAAAAATTTATGGAGACCAAATTAAAAGAAATTTCGAAAGTTATGAGCCAAAATTAGATATACTTGAAAATATTAAAGATTTTCTTAAAAATAAGAAAGAAAAATTGAAAATAGTTGCTTTAGGGGCTGATTGGTGTCCTGATTGTTCGAGAAATGTGCCCCGTATGATCAAGATAGTAAAAGAAATCAAATCTGAAGTTGATGATATGCAAATCTTATATGGTATAATGGTAAATGCATTACATAAACCAGGAGAAACAATATGGCATACCAAACGTTCGCCACCAGAAGCAACTGATCCAAAGTTTGAATTGAAATCAATACCAACTTTTTATTTCTTCAACAAGGCGGGTGAATATTTAGGGGTTATTGTGGAAAATCCAGCTAATGGTTCAACACTTGAAGATGATCTCTTGGAAATTTTGAAAAGAAATATGTAAAAATTTTTTTCTCTTTTGCTGGTTCCATGCCGAGTAACTGTCTTCATAAACCTATTTTTTGAAATCATCAAAATTTATATTTCTAATAAGTTATAATAATTTTATGTCAAAATTAAATGTAAAAAAAGTTATTATATTTAAACACGGTGTATCTTATTACATTCTCGAAGGTATCTTAAAGGGTTCTGGCAAGTTTGAACTTGAATTTAAGATTGATGAAATGAATGACATATTAAAATCACTTTTTGTTTTAGATACAAGTAAAAATGGGTATATCTCGTCCATTTCTTATGATGCTGCGTTAGAAACTAGCCAATTACTAAAATCTATAATGCTAAATATTCCAGATACCGATTCATTCTCTTCTCTTGTGACTCAAATTAAAGGAGCTGATGTTTTATTAACGGTTGGAGGCGCTAAGAAAATTTCAGGTAAGATAATGGGAATTGAATATGATGAAAAATTAATGAAAGAAGAAAAAATAACTGAAAAATCATTAACTCTCCACCAAGATAACGGTATGATAACCAAATATAAGTTCTCAGAAATTAAATCTCTAGAAATTATGAATGATGAGATTAAAAAAGATTTGAATTTTTTTTTAGACACAGTAATTGCCGGAAAGAAGAAAGATGCTAAAAAGATAATAATAAATTGTGAATCTGGGGGACACGATGAAATTGATAGAAATATATTTGTATCCTATATTCGCGAAAGTCCAATCTGGAAAACATCCTATCGATTAATTATGAATAAGCAACAAGCATTAGAACAAAAGTGCTTACTCTCTGGTTGGAGCCTTATAGAAAATACGACGAATCAAGATTGG
>JBHLKB010000033.1:0-12621 GCA_048887205.1 Candidatus Hodarchaeota archaeon | reverse complement strand
TGTGAGATTAACATTAAGAATATTACCAGTATAGCCTTTCAATTCAATCAATTATCCTCCTCCTTAAGCCTCAAAGCACCGTATAAACAATGTTGAACACATTGACCACATTTAATACAGGTGTCTAAAAAAATAATCTCTGGAGTTAATCCATATCTATCCTTAATTTCCAAATTGGCCTTTAAGGGATTAAATATCTTATGATGTGTATATGAGCACCATAATTGACATGAAATACAACCAGTGCACTTTTCCTTATCAATCAATATGTTTATTATACTTTCTTTTACCATTATATCTCATATTTTACTAATAAAAATTAAAATTTTATTATTAATCCAATCTTTCTTTCCAATTCTTTCAATATTGGGGGTAGAGCTTCAAATTTATTGAAATTTAAATCCAAAATTTTTAATGATGAAAGGGATACAATTGAATTAGGCAGATTTTCAAGTTTATTCCCCCATAAGTTTAGTTCTTCTAAGGATGAAAGATTTCCAATCCATTCTGGAAGAGAGGTAAAGTTATTCCAACTAAGGTTCAAATTTTTAAGAGATTTAAGGTTCCTTATGGAAGATGGTAGATCTTTTAATTGGTTATTTCTAAAACTTAACCTTTCTAGAGAATTTAAATTTCCTAATGAAGAAGGAATTTCATTTAATTTATTATCATATAAATCTAATTCTTTTAATAAATGAAAAGAACCAATCCAATCTGGGAGTGATATCAATTTATTGCCCCCCATTCCTAATTTTTCCAACAAAGAAAGCAGTTTAATATTAATAGGGACAGTTTTAAAATTATTCCAACCTAGTTCAAGCTCTAATATTGATTTGCTAAGATAAACATTAATAGAGCTTAATTTATTTCCATGTAAATCTAAAGATTTGAGTGAAGACAAAGAACTTATAGAAGAAGGAAGCTGTGTTAACATGTTATTTCTCAAATTCAAATTTTCAAGTGAGTTTATTTCTCCTAATGATTCAGGAAGAGTTCTTAATCTATTAGATTTTAAATTTAAAGTCTTGAGTGATTTGAAATACTTGAAATCTGGTAATTTTGTTATCTTGTTATAACTTAAATCCAAATATTCAATTGAGTTATTTAAAACACTTGGGATATTTATTAGATGATTAAACCTTAAATCACATTTTTTTATTGTATTTAGAGAGAATATTGACTCAAGGATATTTTCTAGTTTGCTTAAACCAGAACTATATCTTTCGACATTGGATAAGTCTAATTCAGTAATCAAACCAGATTCGTTGATTTCAAACTTTATATAACCAAATGTAAGTTTTAAAAAAGAAAGAATATAATAACTAATTAATATATCAGCAAGTTCTCTATTAGAAAAATCTTTAATATTTTTCTTCTTAAATAAACCATTTAAATTATATTTATATTTTTTTCTGCGGAATATATTTAATTTATTAATTAAGATTGGCTTAGATTTATCCTGATTAATTTCCCCTAATGTTGATATTATCGTTATCAAACATTTTAATGAGGTCTCGTGTTCAAAAGCCCATGAAATTGGAGCTAAAGCTTTATCTAAATATAGACTCTTTAAAACTTTACATGTTAAATTTCTAACATTCTCATTGGTATCAGAAATTAAAAGATGTTCCAAAAATTTGAAGGTTTTTTGATCAGTAGTCCCAATTTCTTCTAAAATTTTAATACTTTCTATTCGAGTTTCAGGTTTTTCAGCATTGTCAATTAAAGTTAATAGTAATTCAATTGCGGATGGTTTATCTAAATCCTTATTTTTTAAATCTTCTAATATTGCGTTTGGTGTTAAAGGCATAAATATATACTATTTCATTAAATATTTCTTCTCTTAAACTCTTTCTATTATCATTCCACCTAATCGAATAGGGCCTCCTGAAATGTTATATATTTTTTCTGCTTTTCTCAATTTGGATTCGCTATGCGAATAAATCTTAAAGACCATTTCTCCCTCTTTAATTTTAGCACCTTGTTTTTTAATAATTTCCACTCCAGATGTTTTAGAGCTAGGGCATCCCGCAGTTTTTGCTATTTGGTTGATTATTGAGTTATTTACTTCAACTATATAACCTTCTTTGGAACTAAAAAATTCTTTTACATGAGGACCTAGCTTAATATCTTCGGGTTTAATTTCCGGATCACCCCCTTGAGCTTTAATAATTTTTTTCATTTTTTCATAGGCTTTACCTGAACGTAATATATCTTTCGCCATACTTTGACCCATACCTTTTTGAGCTTTTCCACTCATTTCAAGAATTATGCCTGCTAAATCCGTAGATTTTTCTATTAATGAATTCGGTCCAGCAGAATAGTCCCGTAATAATGTAAGAGCTTCTTTAGCTTCTAAAGCAGGACCTATCGCATGACCTATAGGTTGATGAGCTAATGTGAGGGCACATTCTGCTTCAATTCCCACATTTGCAGCAATTTCTTTGAATAAATAAGCAAATTGTTTTCCCTTATCAGGTGTCGAAAATTTTGTTCCTTCACCTACAGGTATATCAAGTACAAGTTTTTTAACTCCTAATGAGAGTTTTTTTGTTAGAATAGAAGGAATCATAAGCCCTATGGGATCCATGTGTAAAGGGCGCTCAATTTCAATCAATATATTATCTGCTGGTGCTGTTTCAAGGGCTCCACCCCATATTATGCATGCATTTTCTTCAGACACAATTTTATTTAACTTTTCCGGTGTAAAATTAACTGGAGCTAAAACTTCCATTGAATCTGCTGTACCTGAAGGCGATGTTATAGCTCTTGTTGAAGATTTTGGAATAGTTAAACCAGCAGCAGCAACAATAGGCACAATAATGAGAGAAACTTTGTTGCCCGGAACGCCACCTGTACTATGTTTATCATAGACATCCATTCCAAAGTAAAAAATTTCTCCACTCCTAGTCTCTGATAAAGCTAAAGCTGTCATCTCTTCATTATCCATTCCATTAATCGACACTGCTGTTATGAATGCTGCTAAATCTATTCGGGATAATGAACCAGAAACAGCATCTGAGATAATTCCGTTTATTTCTTCAGTAGATAGTTTGTGTCCTTTTATTTTTCTTTGTATAAATCGGAAGGAATCGGGAGGATCTGCTGGTTTTACCGAAATTATTGCCTCGTCTTTTAAATCTTTTTTATCTCTTAAGAGATTACGAAATATACCAATTTCTCCCTGTTCAACGATAGAATCTGAATAATCTATTTGTATTATTGCAACCCAATATTTCTCTTCAATAGTTTTAGATCTTATATTTTTGATATAAATACGTTCACCTGCTTTTTGCCCTAATTCTTGTGCATCTTTAATATTTAAAATTACATCTTTGGTATTTCCTGTTTCAAAATTAATAGTCTTTACTTTAAGTTTCATCTAATTTTCTCACTTTTTATTTTAGGGTAGAGATAATAAAACAAATAGAATTTATAATTTTATTGAAAGGGGGAAATCTTTAATTTCTCCAAGTATATTTTGATCTGGATCTTTAAATGTTGCTTTTATCTTAACAGTATAATCTCCAGCCTCTAGAGGTTTAAGATTGATTTCCCATTTTATATTTTCATTTGATCTAAGGGAATATATTTGTTTTTTTAATGTACCTCTCATTACTTTAAGATTTTCTGGAAATTGTATTTCAATATTAAGATCTAAAGCCTCACCCTCACTTTTATTTTCAATAAGGATTTCTAAAGGAAAACTTTGACCAATAAGGGGAGGCCTCAAACTTTTTATAGAAATATCCAAAGTTGGAGGAGGAGATATTAGATGTGGATGCAATATTTCAGTAATTTCATAAAAAAACTTGAGGTTACCATTTAATTCTGAAGTTAATAAAATTGGTCCAATATAGGGATTTTCCATTTGAAAATGAGGTTTTAATAATAGATCTATTTGATAATTTTGACCAGGCATTATTACAATAGGTAATTCTGCTTTTTTTAGGGTTGTGAAATTATCAGAGATATTTAATCTAATTTTAGAGATTTTTATCTCTTTTACTTTATAATTATAAAATGGATTATTTTTAATATCTAAAAGAGGTGTGGTGTCAATATGCATTGTTAAATTTATAACATCATTAGTCGTATATACATTCTTATCCATACTCAACTTCACTATTAATGAAACGATAGTTTTAGCTAAAACTAATGCTTGTTTTGCTAAATTTATTTCACCACCCCGAAATTTAAAATTTTCAAAATCATTTACAATTCTTTTTATGTAGTCATCTTTTTTATCTTTAGTAGCAACTGTTAAATTTTTTATCAACTTAATAAAGGGATTTTCCTTGAAGTAAGCATCATCTACATAGGTTTTAATCTTTTTTACTAAACTTAGTCCCTCTTCTTGTTGTCCCTCTACAAATAAACATAAATATGATAAACATGAAAATAAGATGAATTGATAATTACGTTCTGAAGAACTTCGTAAATTAGGGACATAATTTAGGGCTTCTTTGAAGAAATCATAACCTGTTAAAAATTCGCTATTGTAAAGAGATGCATCTCCAGCGCTTCTTAAGAATTCTAAACCATTATAGTATTTTTCCTCATTCAAAGCACTTTTTGCTGCATTAAAAAAACACTCTTTTGCATGTTCATAATTACCTAAATTTAAAAATTTATTTCCAACAGTATTAAATAATTTTGCAGCTCGTTTATATTGCATTGCTCTATAAAGTTTATCCGCCTTCTTTAATTGCTTTTCAGTATCTTTTCCCATATTAAATTCACATGAATCAAAAAATAATCATAAATTACAAAATTAATTTTAAAATAAAAAGTTAAAAGAAAGATATAAAATTTATAAATCAAAATAATAATAAGAAATAAAATCAAATCCGAAACCTTCGCAAGGTAAGTCACTAATCAACTAAATTTTTCTTGAAAAGATCATTCTATTCGGCTTTTTTTCTAGAGTTTTTAGATTCCTTCTCCTCTTTATTAGAAGCGATTGAATCTTTTAAAGGATTACTACCTAATTTTTGGATTGTTTCTGAAATACGAGTAGCTTCTTCTTGAAATTTTTGTCCTTCAGCTGCACTGCAATGAAAAATTTGGACCCTTTCGGGTGATATTCCAATTGTTTTTAATATTTCCTTTACATACGCAACATTTCTTTCAGCTACTAAATTACCAGTTTCATAATCACATTCACCACGGTATCAAGCCCCAATTGCTACTCCATCTGCACCCTTTCCAATCGTCCGCATAATAAGTGAAGGTGTAACACGCCCTGTACAATTAATTCTAATTGGTCTTAGTGTAGCTGGATATTGAGCTCGAATTGTGCCAGCCATATCTCCAGCGCCATATCCTCATTTTTGTATGGCTTCCATAAATGAAAACCATATTCCAACAGAGGAAGGCGAGAATCTTAAAGTTTACGTTATTTCCAGTCATGTTTACAACCTCTCTATATTTCCTCCAAGATAGCATCTATTTGTTTTTCATATTGAGGTTCTCTATAATATCTAAGGGTAATGGCTTCAGATGGACAATTCGCCAAACAACTACCACAACCTCGGCAGAGAATTTCATTCACTTGAGCACCATCTTCCATAAGAGTTATTGCATCATATGGGCAATTTAATTCACATAATCCACATTTTGCACATCTTTCCTTATCAACAGATGCACGTATAAGTAAAATACGATATTTATCTTTTACCATAAGTCTAGCAAGTGAAGATGCTGCTGCCCTACCTTGTGCTATAGACTCTACTATAGATTTTGGTCCTTGACTGACACCCGCTAAGACAATTCCTGGAATTTTAGTATCAATAGGGTTCAATCTGGCATGAAATTCTTTAAAGAATCCATCCTGACTAACTTCGAGTTTAAGCATCTTTTGAATTGTTTCAACATCATTAGCTGGGACCATAGATGCAGATAGGATAACTAAGTCATATTCTAATTCTTTTAAGCCACTTGAACCTAATGTATTTTGCATGACTATCTTTAAATTATGAGTCTCTGGATCTTCTTTGATCCTGCTAATATTTGTTCTTATATATTTGATACCTTCCTTCCTTGAGAGTGTAAAATATTCTTCATAATCCTTCCCAGCAGCACGCATATCCATATAGGCAACAGTAATGTCTGCTTCTGGAGAGTGCTGTTTAATTAATTTACTGTTTTTAATAGAAATCATACAACACACCCCTGAGCTACAATAAGTATTCATGTTTAAATCTCTCGAGCCTACACATTGAATAAACAATATTTTTTTCGGTTCTTTCCCATCAGAAGGTCTTACCAAATGTCCTATTGTAGGTCCGTTCGGAGCTAACATTCTTTCAAGTTTGAGTTGAGTAATTACATTAGGATATTTATTGTAGCCCAAATAACCCAAAGGTGGTTTAAATTCGTCCCAACCTGTAGCAACCACAATTGAACCTACCTCAATTTCTACGATTTCATCTTGTTGATCAAAATCAATCGCATCAACTTCACATGCACCCACACACAATTCACATTTGATACAGCGTTCCATGTCAATTTGTGCTAAAGAAGGAACTGCTTGAGCAAATGATACATATATAGCTCTTCTTGAATCCATTCCCTCATTGAATTCATTGTATCCAAAGGCGGGACACACCTCGAAGCATGCTCCACATCCATTACAATCATTTGTCACATATCGTGCTCTTTTTCTTATTTTGACAGTGAAATTACCTACAAAACCAGAAACTTCTTCAACTTGGCTATATGTGTATAAATTGAGTCCAGGTGTTCTTGCTGCTTGTAACATTACAGGGCCTAATATTCATATACTGCAATCATCTGTAGGAAATGTCCGATCTAATTTTGCCATTTTGCCACCTATAGTAGGGCTCTTTTCAACCAGATAAACTTCGAAACCTTCTTCAGCAAGATCTATCCCCGCGGATAACCCGGCTACTCCTCCTCCAATTATTAAAGCCTTTTTTGTTATATCAACTTCTTTTATTAAGATTTTTTCTAAAACGGAGGCTCTTGCCACAGCAGACCGAATTATATCTTCAGCAACTTTTTGAGCTCCTTCTTTGTCTTTTTTATGTACAAAACTTGAGTGTTCACGTATATTTGCAAATTCTAGATAAGAAGAATCAATACCCATTGATTCCAAGACACTTTTAAAAACTGGCTCGTGAGTTTTGGGTGTACATGAGCCCACAACTAATCTATTTGCATTACTCTCGATCATTCTTTCTTTGATGAAGGCTGCCCCTGGTTCAGTTCAAAGACTTATATAATCTAATGCATCAACAACATTTGGCAAAGTTCTTGAGAATTCTACTAGTGCTTTAGTATCAATTATTTCAGCAATGTTTAAACCTCACTGGCATATAAATACAGCAATCCTTGGTGTTTCTTCGTTATATTGATTTGTTTCGTTTGTTGTTTCTACCATTGCATATTACCTTTCTATAATTTTTTAATAATTTCCTCCAAATTAGTTATTGTTATATAAATACAAATCTAAATGGTACAAGCTAATTAAATAAATTTAAATTGTTTTAATAAAATGTTTCTTATAGTTAAAAATTATTTTAAATATAAATTGAATTGATAATAATTAAATCCATTTAGAATTATAAGACGGGAAATATGATATTTCAATCAGATTGGTTTGAGAATCCATTTTTAATATATTTTTTATATTTAATCACGAATCCAATCTTTCTTGTCATCATATCAATTGTTGCAGATATATTCATATTAAAAATCGGATTAAAAATTATAAGAGCTGAAGAAAAAACAAATATGAAATGGGTTGCAATTAGTTTTGGCATTCAATTCGGTTTAATTTTTTTTATTAGTCTTCCTATGCTTCTAATGGGTTCAATGGGAACTTTCCAACAAGGAGGACCACATCCAGCATTAATTGCCCTTACTATTATATTTTCAACATTTATCGACTTAAATGTAGTAAATGTAATTCATAAAGCTGGTATGAAGAGGTCCCTAGTTATAGTATTGTTAATATTAGGACCTTTAAGTTTTGCTATGTTTATTATAAACTATAATCTTGGTTCATTTATATTTTAAAATTAAAAGCTAAAACTGTTATAAAATTCCGATCTCCTTATTAATTTTTTTGCTCATATTGATTATTTCGGTTCTAGCAGCGCTCCCGAACTCTTCCGGGGCAAATTTTTTATCTCTATTATATGCGAAAATTATATTTCTTGAAGAATTTACAATTCCACCTAATCCATTTTCATAAAAACCATTTCTGATATCTTTTGCTTGAGCCCCCTGAGCACCATAACCAGGTATTAATATAAAAGAATTTTGTACCATTTCTCGAATTTTTCTTAATTCCTGAGGAAATGTTGCACCAACTACTACTCCTAAATTAGTGAAACCAGAAAATTTTGGCAAATTATTTGACCAATTGCTTATCAGTTCTGCGATTTGGATATAATTTCTTTTTAAAATTTGTGTTTTAACTTCATATTCAACAATATGATTTGATATATCTTCTATTTTTGTACTAAATAAGTCTTGAAATTCTGTGCTGCTTGGATTTGATGTTTTCACTAGTACAAAAACTCCCTTTTCTTTGTATTGCAAAAAAGGCTCTACTGCATCATATCCTAAATAAGCATTTATTGTACAAGCATCTGTATCAAAATTTCTAAATAGCGAGTATGCATATGCTTCAGAAGTACTGCCAATATCACTTCTTTTTGCATCTAATATAACTAGTAAATCATTTTTGTGTGCAAATTTTATTGTTTCCTTTAATGCATTAAAGGCTTCATACTTTTCAAAAAATGCTATTTGGGGTTTAACAACAGGGATTAAATCATATGTATTTTCAATCAAAATTTTATTAAATTCATTAATAATCTTATCCGGCTCTACTAATTCTTCAATTAAGTATTGAGGTATTTCTCCTTCCTGATCCATTCTAGGATCAAGCCCCATACAGACAACACTTTTTTTCTCTTTTATTAATTGAATCAGATCTTCAATAAAATTCATGTTTAATATAAGCTAATATTCTATTTGAATTTAAATAAGAAACGCTTTCTAAAAAAATTAGCGATATGATTTCTTTATATATTTATAAACGGTTTAATGAAACTAGGAGTGTCCCTTATCAAATTAAATATATAATTTATAAAGAATATTGTCCCTTTAGTAATTCTTAAAAATCAAACATGAAAGTATTGCTTATCTTAATGAACATAACTAAAATAAAAATAGTATTAATTAGTTATAATAAAAAACTATTCGCTCTTATCTGTATCCTTAACATCTTCTGCCGTACTTCTTTCACGGATTTCTTCCTTAATCTTTTTTATTGTAATTCCTTTAAGTTTAATGAATTGATGGATAAATATACCGGTGGAGATAATGATTCCTACTAAGTAAAACACTTGAATAGTCCAGAAAAATGGCTCGATAGATGTAAAGAAAACAAGTTCAAATGTGTAAGATAAACATGCGATAGCTGTGATCCAAATCGTGGAGATAAGTAAAGCAATTCTTTCATAAAACTTAGGCTCGCCTTTACTAAAAGCAATTATTTTTAGCCAAAATATTATACAAATAAATGTTATAGGTGTGAAAATAAGGGATCCTATGGCAATCGGGAGCAGCAGATACACTGCAAATCGATTTCTCCAGATATCTAGGACTTCTCCTAATGTCATCTGATCTTGAATTTGAACTTTTGCATACTTTCCTCTCCATCTAAAATATCTTTTTTTCATTTTTCTTCCTATTTTTTTTGCTCCTCTCTTAATACGCTTAATTATTCCCAATTCTACAGCTTCCTGAAATTCTTCTCTAATTAAGGGAATTATATATAATGATAGCATTAAAGAGATAATACCGTAAAGAAATATTATAAGATCAAACCAATATTGTATACCTGTTGGAGGTATTGCGGGAGGTAAGCTTGAAATTATGCTATAAATAGCAAATCCTACGAAAATTCCAGGGATTATCACCTGAATAACTATAAGAACCTGAATATGTTTTTTACTAAATTTTTCAGTAAAATGATTTAGAATCCATAAAATACCATTTGAAACTGTTAATATCAAACCAAAACCAGCAAGAAGCTTCATTGTCCAAAAGAAAATTAAGAAAGTAACATTCAATGTAATAAATCCAAAGATCAATTCAAGGATCATGAAAACAATAGTTGCAACTAAACCAATCATATAAAGTATATCAAATTTTTTGAGATCTAGATTCATAAATAAAATAAATTACTTGAAATCTTAATAATGTTCGTGTTTTCAGACTTAAAGTTAAATTATTCAAAAAACGGTATTGAATGGAAGTTTGAAATATATGATATAATACTTACCTCCGCCAAAGAGAGCGCCTATATTATAATTAGAGGATTGTAAGAAAATTTTACCCAGTAAAAAGAAATGGCCCGAGGAAATCAATGAAGAGCTATATAGATTATAACTTTATAATAGTTGTGAATATTACAAGAAAATTGGCTTAAAATTATTTTGAACTTATTACTCAATACTTTTTTCATTTTGGTTAATCATTTTATTAATTAAAGGGATTGTTGCTTCTGAGAAGACTTTTTTAAATTCTTCTGTAAGTTGATATGCTTCATTACGACTATATTGTATTGGTGGATGTTTCATCAACTTTTGAATGCAAAATGTAAAATAGTTGATACTTCCTTAACTATAAAATCTTGCTATTGATAATTAACTAAAATTTATCCAATTATTAACAAAAAGAAATAAAACTTAAGACATCTTATAAATAAATGTAGAAGAATTTGTTTTTCTTAATTGAAGTTTAAATATATCTCAAAGATTGATTTATGAATCGAGTCCTAAAAAAAATAAGGCAAGATAATAAAGAATTCATAACTTCTGAAGAATTAAAAAAGTATTGTAAAGAGTTATACTTTAATCACCTGATTATTAGCAATTATTTAATTTCTCGTAGATATTTGCTAAATATCTTAGATGATATTTTCTATGTAAAAAGTGTTGATGAAATTAGCCAGAATAAGGTAAATTATTCAATTCTAGAACTTGTAGCAAAAGCGTTAAAACTGAAACATGTTCAAAATTGGTATTATGGCCTTTATACAGCATTGGAATTAAAAAATATCGATTATCAAAATCAAGATGGATTTTTTTATTTAATAAACGACCGAATTTTAGAAAACAAGCCAATAAAGATTTTGGGAAAAAAATTTAGGTTTTTATTATTTAAAAATGTTTTCTTTAATTTTGGAATCATAAATGGAAAGGTTAAATATTCAGATCTGGAAAAAACGATTTTAGATTTAATTTATTTATGGGAATATAATCATATGAATGAAAATAGAATATTAATTGAGCTCTCTAAATTGTTGGATGGGATTTCTATAGAAAAGATATTAGATTATTCACAATATTATCCAAAATCTAATACAAACATTTTGAAAAAAGCGTTAAAAAAGATTTAAATTAGAATTAAAATTTTTTCACCATTCTATTTATAAAAGTATATTATGTAATTACTTCTGAATTTTCAAAATTTAGCTAAAATATAAGAAAAACTCTTTAAAGTTAAAGAATACCCTTAATATGTAATTTCTGCTTTATACTTTAATCGGTTTGGTAATGTTTAAAAAGATTCTTTAATATAATGTTTTCTGTAATTATCAATAGCTTCTTTATTTATCTTTCTCAATTTTTTATACACCATCCGTCTTATTTTAGAACTTTTAAAATTTATTAAATTATTAACAATATGTACAAGCACTTGTTTAGATGTAATTTCAGAAGCTCCTGCTTTTCTACAAACTTCCAAAATCTTATTTGGGTCAAAAACTTCTTCAGTACCATCTTTCTTAAGAATTTTAAGTTTTATAATAGTTAATCGCCTACTTATTGGTATTTTTTAATTTAAAGAAAAAAAATCAAATTAAGTACTTAAAGCTGAAATGAAAGGATTACAGACAGTTTTAAATACTATAAGAAGATCGAAAATTTCACCGAGAGATATTTAATTAAAAATTGATGACTCTAACAGTATTAGGTCTTTCCAAATTAAAAGATAGTTTTAGTTTTAATATTTTGCCAAAATTGATTTATAGACCCTGATATAATCATCAACCATTCTTTCAACAGTAAATTTTTTTTCAACCCATCTTCGACATTCTGCTCGATCAATGATATCAATTTTTTTTAATGCCTTAATCGCTTCTTCAAGAGAATTCACTAAAAATCCAGTTTTTCCATCTATAATTACTTCCGACATACTCCCTTTATTAAAAGAAATAACAGGTGTTCCACAAGCCATTGCTTCCACAACTGACAGACCAAATGCCTCGGGAATATTAATAGGGTTCAATAATGCATATGCACCTCCTAATAACTCGTCCCTCTTCTTCGGACCAGCAACACCAACATACTTTATTAAATCATTATCAAGAAAAGGCTTAATATTTCTCTTAAAATAATTCTTATCTTGAATAATCCCTGCTAAGATTAATTTCATTCCAACATTGAGAGCTATTTTAATAGCTTCTTTAGCACCTTTATCATTGTGTAAGCGGCCAAAAAATATCAAATAATCTTTAGATTTAGATTTAAAAGTAAATTGGTCTAAATCAATACCATGATAAACTGTAGCAATATA
>JBHLKB010000032.1:0-12646 GCA_048887205.1 Candidatus Hodarchaeota archaeon | reverse complement strand
ACAACTTATACGAATTGGGAAACTTTCAACAAATCAGAGTTGGTTGTCGTTCCTCAACGTTCTTCTGTTCCATATTATGGAATTGATGAGGATGGTGCTTGGTGTAGTCATCGTTGGTGGGAAGGAGAGTCAGGAGGTCAACCTAAAAATACTCCTGTTATGCATTGGAGAACAAATGTGAGTTTGCAAGTTAACATGTCTGATTATATTATTACATCGGTAGAGTTTAACGCAATAATTAATGGTAGTGTTGACATGTATATTGACACACCAGGCGACACATATGCTAGATCAGGAGTTACTATAAATCAATTTGAAAAATATGATTATGCTCAATTTTATGTAGAAATTAGTACTTTAGATATTGATGAACTAAATACTTACAGGATCGCCTTTAATCAAACACGTTTATTAGGCAATGAAGGGCTTTCATTGTATGACATTGAAGGATTTATTGGAGTATATGAAGAACAGGCAATAATTGATGCTTTAACTAACGTTTTAGCAATTGATCCAGGACATAATAATTTTACTGTTATTTTGGGAATATACATTTACTGTGAAGATAATAATTCGGGTACTGATCTAGATGATTGGACTGATTTGCGTTTTAAAACTTTAAATTTGACTTTTTCTTATGAAAAAAAGATTGATCAATTTACTTCTGTATCTTGGAATCAAAATGCGGATAAAATTAGTGAACTCAGTAATTATACAGAAGTTGTTGATAAAGCAATACTCAATTTCAAATATAAAGTCAATGATTCATGGTCTAGTAATTCCCCAAATTCTGAAATTAGGATTTTAATTAATGATAACCAACACCCTGAAACTGTAAAATTAAGTACAGCTAATACATCGTTTCAAGAAGCAAAAATAGGAGGTTTTGATGTTACTCCTCTAATTATAGAAGATGTTAACCTTTCAATTCAGGTTTTTCTTGCAGATAAATTTAGATTAGATCATAATATCACAATTTCAATAGATGATGTAACTCTCAATATCACATATACCATAATTTTTCCTGATAAAGAGACTGATCTTTATTTATTTTTAAATGATGTAAACAGAACTGCCGATCCTGATATTGATATTTATATTGGCGATTCTCTAAATATTACTGTAAAATATCTTAATAAAACGGGAGCACATATAACCAATGCTACGGTGCAGTTATTAGGAAATTTTACAGGATATTTATTAGAAAATAAAACATTAGGACAATACACTACTATTATCAATACAGATATATATGATGCTGGAGTCAATTTTCTTCAGATTATTGCCCAAGCAGAAGATCATGAAACGAGGTTAATAATTTTTAAAGTAACAGTAAATAAGTTTGCTACTAAAAAATTACAAGTTTTCTTAAATACTCAAAATGTTACTCAAGATCCGTATATTGAACTAATTGTCGGTGAAATGTTAAATGTCTCAGTGAAATATACCAACCTTATGGGAATGCACATTCCAGGTGCAAGTGTGTTATTAACATCTAAAAGGTATACATCATATTTAAATGAAAATGGTAGTTTAGGATATTATTCATTACAAATTAATACATCTGAAAGATTAGAAATAGGGGATAATTACTTAACAATTAAGGCACAATCAGAGAATTTTCAAACACAATCTGTAGATATAACAGTCTCTATTAGAAAAATTAATCTTGAAATTCTATCTTATTCCGGAACGAATACAATAGAGACTAAAACCGGAACAGATATTATGTTACAGGTAATATTAAATAATACAGATTTTGATGGCCTATTTATAGGTGCACTCGTTACTTATAATTGGGAAGATGGAAGTGGAATTCTTACAGATGATAATAATGATGGTATCTACGAGGCTCCTATTGAAAATTTTCCTGAAGGAACATATACATTCGAAATATCTGCTTTTGCTGGTGATAATTATTATATAGAAAATTATTTAATTTACGCATCTGCAACTAGCGAAGAAGCACCAGAAAATATAATTTATCCGATATTATTTGCAATTTCTATGGTAATAATCTCTAGTTTAGCAGTTTATCTCTATGCATATCAAACTTATTTAAAATATCCTAAACAAGTGAGAAAAGTCCGTAAATATAGAAAAACTCTGAAGAGCAAATCAATTCCTAGTGTATATATTATAGGGCGAGAAACTGCCTTCAAAACACTTTACAACAAAAATTTAAGTTTATTTACAAGAGATATAAGATTAAAAAGGCGACCAACAAAAAAAAAGCAATTAGAACATGAACTAACTCCTAGTGAATTAAAATCTAAGTCATTATCAGAAAAAGCAGAATCTGAAGAATTAATTGACAAATCTATAGAAAAGAAAGAGGAACTTGACAAGTTAGTCAAAGATTCATCAAAATGAACTCCTAATATTGATAAATAAGTTATTTCTATTAATTTTTTTTCTTAAGCAAGCCAATATTACTGCATCATGGTATATTCCTTGAAAATTCAAATAATGCTTTAATGTACCCTCTTCCTTAAATCCACATTTTTTAAACAGAAAAATGGATCTCTTATTTTCTAAAGCGATAAAAGCTTCAAGCCGATTTATTTTCAGATGACGAAATGCAATAACTTTGATTAAATTAATAGACTTTTCCGCCA
This sequence comes from Candidatus Hodarchaeota archaeon, assembly GCA_048887205.1. Classification (GTDB taxonomy): domain Archaea; phylum Asgardarchaeota; class Lokiarchaeia; order Sigyniarchaeales; family SOKP01; genus Loki-b32. The sequence goes on along the minus strand of JBHLKB010000032.1, from coordinate 10,028 downwards.
ATCCTTTGCTCCAAAAAGAAGGGATTAGCCAAATTCCAACTTGGGCGCGATGATGCTGCCAGTTAACATTCCAAAGACTTATTGAGCCAATTTTCACTTGATTAACTTCATGTAATTCGATTATATAATTAAATTGAAGGTAATTATCCCAATATTTCAAATAACTTCGAAGTAACCTTTTTGAATGTTCTATTGTTCTCAAAGGACCTAAAGATAAATAATTTGTTATATCTTTTTCATTTAAACTATTTAGGAAAAATTCTGCATCAGATTTAGAAATTTTTCTAAGAAATAAGTTCCCATCGTTTATTTCTTCAATTACTTCTAAATCTTCTCTCATTTTCTAAAAACAACGACTATTTATCTCTAATATTCAAAATTTTACTTATAAATATATCAAAAAAGAAGATAAAAAAAAATATAAGGTTGTTGAAGGATTACATTCCTCCAGTGTATTCGGGTTGTTTCTTTCTTAAGAATGCATTTATTCCTTCTTTAACGTCGCTACTAGCTGAATTAACACCAAAACCAAGTTGTTCAAATACATTGCCAACATTTAATGCCGCTTGGGTGCCATATTTTGCAGCTTTCTTAATTACGTATAAGCTAGTTGTAGCAGCATGGCCTAACCATGAAGCTTTTTCATGTATTAGTTTTTCAAACTCTTCACCGTCGTCACTAATAAAACTGACATATCCCCATTCCATCATTTGTTCCGCAGGAATACGCTCACCGAAGTAGATCATTCTTATAGCTCTATTTAATCCAATACGACGAGCCATTCTCTGAGTACCTCCGTTAGCCGGAAAGATTCCTCTTAATATTTCTGGAAACCCAAATTCTGATCTCTTTGTAGCTATAACAATATCACATACAAGCGTTAATTCACAACCCCCACCAAAAGCATATCCATCGACAGCTGCAATTAATGGTTTAGCGAAACCTTCAATCCAATCGTAATATCTATGCTTAACATGCATAGCATGGGACATATGTACAGGTATATTCATTTTCACACCTCCACCCATTCCTGCCGCTAAATCAGCTCCCGAAGAAAAAGCTGGTTTTTTTGTAAAATTTTTTGTACCTCTAAGCACAACACATCTTATACTGGAATCCAATTCCATCGGTTCAAGGGCTTCTACTAATTCCTTCAATAATGGATTATGTAATGCATTTAATTTATCTGGTCTGTTTAAGGAGATTACGGCATAATTTCCTTCTTCATTTTTTTCTACAATTATATGTTCAAATTTTTTTTCTGACATTTAATCTAACCTCTTTTCTAATGGTTTTACAATTCATTTAATTTAGATATAAATATAGTTAGTAATATTTTTTCTAACATTAAAAACTTTCAAATCTATTTAGAAGACTTCCTTGAAATCTAATAAAAAATAAAAAAAAGAGAAGTTATTTAAGAATACTTTATTTCATATCGACCCATTTACCAGATTTCAACAATTCGCATGGTTTAAAGTATTCTTTGCCAGTAAGCTCAACAAGTTCATTTAGTACTTCAACTTGTTTCTGCCACGTATTTACGTTTGGAGCCATCGGACCAGGCATATTCATCCCTGCCATTAAAGTCTTATCAATTACTTCCCAACTAGTTGTTACTCCTTCCTCTAAAAGCCTACATGCCTCATTTAACATAATTGCAATTGGATATTTCATCTTATATATTCTTGCTTTACCGGCACTCTTATCTGGTTGTGGTCTACCTTTTGACCAATCTCGAAATCCTTGACCTGTTTTCATACCTAGTTTTCCTTCATTAAATAATTTCGTAATTACTTTCCCTGGAGCAAAATCGGGAGAAAGTGTTTTAGAATAATACATTTGCCCGTGATATAAAACATCGATTCCGACATAATCAGCTAAAACTGTTATTGACATCGGACCAGTTCGGGCATCATTATCAAGTTGATCCCATGAAATTCCTTCTTCAGCGCATCTGTCAAAAACATAATTTTGATATATTTGAGGAGGAGCTGTTACTCTATTACAGATAAATCCAGGTCTATCCTTTAATACTTTTGCAATATACCTTTCGCCCCTAAGGCAAGGAATAGATTTTGCGAATTCCATCCCCATATTTATACTTTCATCAGATGAATGCTCGCTATAAATAACTTCAATCAATCTCATTAAAGGCACGGGATTAAAAAAGTGCATTCCAATACATTTATCCGGTCTCCCTGATTCTTTTCCAATCTCAGTAATACTCATCGTTGAAGTATTTGAAGCAAATATACAGTGATATGGTGCATTTTCTCCACATATCTTAAAAACTTGTTGTTTAACATCCATTTTTTCGACGACTGCTTCAATCATAATATCTGCATCCTTTACTGCTGAGGCTAAATCTATAGATTTTTTACAATTTGCCATAAAATCAGCAGCGGATTTACCCTCAGGTAAGGTCCCCTTCGCTTCAAGCTTTTTCATCCCTTCATCTATTTTATTCCAGCCTTTATCTACGAATTCATCTTTTATATCTACTAAAGTGACATTATTACCTGCCAACAAAGCCATTTGGCCAATTCCATGGCCCATTTGCCCCGCACCTACCACAACTAAATTTTTAATATTAGTCATTTTATTTTTCTACCTCATAAAATTATATAGGAAATTGTATTTTTTGTAGTGTTAAATTAAACATAGATTATAATTTTTTTTTATCTTTGATTTTCAAAATAAAAAAAAAAAAGTTTTGAGTCATTTATTTTCACCTTTATTGGTAATCAAGATTTAAATACCAATATTTATATCAAATAAAAATACAATGATTTAAATTTTGAATTATAATTAATTATGTAAATTTAATTTCAGTTGATAATCCAATAGAATTAATAGATCAATTTCTATGAAGTAATTAGAAATCTGTTTATTTGATAGTATTTTACAAAAAAAGGAGGTTTAAATTATAAAATTAGCGAAAGTTTATGGGATCGAAATTAAGCTCCATTTATCAACCTTGTTAATCATTGCATTAGTTGGTTTTTATGCTGTAAGCTTTTATCTTTCTTTGGTATCAAGCGCAACTATAATCGATCTAATAATTGTTGGAATTGTAAATGGTATAATTTTATTATTTTCAATTTTGGTTCATGAGTTAAGTCATTCTTTAATGGCACAAAGATATGGTCTTAAAGTGTCAGAAATCGAGTTGTATTTATTTGGTGGTGTTTCTAAAATTGAGGAAGAGCCAAGAACTCCAAAATCTGAAATGATTATTTCAGTTATCGGCCCATTATCAAGTCTGCTGATTGGATTAGGATTATTGTTGATATTTTTCTTACCTATGAATCTTCCTACCATTATAGCAGTAACATTGTTATATTCAGGTATTTCAAATATTGGATTAAGTATTTTTAATTTACTTCCCGCTTTTCCAATTGATGGAGGGAGAGTATTACGGGCATTTTTATGGAAGCGAAGAGATAATCTATTATCTGCTACAAAAACAGCTTCTAAAGTAGGAACCTATTTCGGTTATGGCCTAATGATCTATGGTTTTTTCCAAATTTTAACTGTTGGTTTATTCAATGGAATTTGGTTAATATTAATTGGCTCATTTTTGAATTCTTCTGCAAAACAATCATATCTTCAGACTAAAAATGATATAATTTTATCTAAGATCAGCGTTCGGGACATGTTAAGTGTACCAAATTTTGGGATTCCTTTTGATCTCTCTCTCAGTGAGGCCGTAGGAGAATTTTTCATACCTTACAAAAAATCTTTTTTCCCAGTTATTCAAGGAGATGACATTGTAGGAATAATTCATATTGAAGATATTAAGAAAATACCGATTTGGCAAAGGTCAGAGATTATAGTGGGATATAGAATGAGAAAGCTATCCGAGTTTCCTACTATAGATGAAAAAAAATCAGGAAAAGAAGCATTGAAAACGCTAAACAAACTAAATGAAGGACCGCTACTAATAATTGTAAAAGGAACAGATACCGAAGAAATTCTTGGATTTATTGGGAAGAGTGAATTACTCTCTTCCTTAGAATTCTGGAGCTTACATACAGAGAATATTTAAGCTTTATATTATATCTTTGTGAAAAATTAGATTTTACACATAAAAATTAAGTTCTTCTATGCATAAATCTCTTTCCTCATCACTTTCGAGGAAATTTATCTCAATTTTTTTAATTTTATTTCCTAATAATATTTTAAAGGCTGTTTCGAAATAACCCTTATTTATCCGGCAAAGTGCTTTACCAAATTGTAATTTCTCTCTTTGTTTAATTGGTTCTCTTAAAAAACAATAATTTTCAATAATGATTCTTATTTTTTCTTGATATTGTTGAATTTCACGAATCCTTAATGAATAATATTCTTTCAATTCATTCATCAAAATTTCGATGAGCTCTAATATTTCAAATTCTTCCTTATTATACTGTTCTTTTATTCTTCTAGCTATTGTTTCACCTGGTCCAGAACCTATTTGATATAATATAGAAAGAAGACTATTTCTCCCAAATACATCTAAAATTTTATAAACTAAGGATTCACTAATGATTTCAAATCCTTTTAAGGAATTTATATTTGAAATATCATTCTGAATCTTATTATTAAACTGTTCTATATATTGATCTATTTCCAAGTTAATACCCCTTAATTCTTATGAAATGAAATTAATAATTTTAGCACTTAATTTTTTAAAAACTTAATTCAAAATTGATATTTTGTTATCAGAGAAGCAACAAACTTATTCAAATAGATTTTTTACTTTTATTTATTGAAAGAAGTTCTTTCTAATGGGATTTAAAATAACTAAATTGACATCTATTACTATTGTTCATTAATTTGTATAATTTTTTTAATTGCTTTCTCAACTTGTTCATCAATTAGCAAAAGCACTTTTCTAAATGTTTCATTTGAGGTATAGTAAGGATCGATAATATCGAGATTTTGAGTTTCTCCATTAAATTCCTTTAATGCAAAAGTTTTTTTATCAATATTTTTAACAACGTTATAGTTTCTAATTATTTCAATTGCATGAGATCGCTCCATAGTAAGAATTAGATCTTGTTTTTCTAACAAATTACGATTAATTATTTTTGGAATAAAATCTGAATGTTTAATTCCTTTTGAATCCAGATACTTTCTTGATTCTGGCTGCATAAAAGAGAAAGCATTAAAGAATCCTGCGCTATCAATAATCAAATTGATTTCAAACTTTTCAGCATAATATTGAGCAAGATAGGAAGCGGCAGGACTTCGAGCAGTATTTCCTAAACATACAAAGAGAACTCGCTTAATTTTATTCACGTTTACTCATTTATAGAAATCAATATATTTTAGATAAGTTTTATGGGAAAATTTGAAAAAAATAAATCATTGATGATTTTCTGATCTATTAATATTAATTATCTTTTCAACGACTTTTAGTATTGCATTTTCAATCCTTCTGAGTACTTTATTATATTCCTCCTGTGGAAGATAGAATGGGTCCATTATATCTAAATTTTCTTTTTCTCCAGCAAAATCTAATATTAAAAAAACTTTATCATCCAAATCTTTAATACTTTTAAACTTTCTTTTCAATTTGTTAATGTGATGTTTTTGCTCGAACCCTAAAATAAGATCTTGTTTTTCTAATAATTGTAAATCAATTCTTTTTGTTCTAAAATCACCAATATCAATACCTTTTGAATTTAAATAGATAATAGTCCCTGGTTGAGCAGTTTCATAATAATGATAGATCCCAGCAGAATCAAACTCAACATCCTTTAATTCTTCTTTATATTTTGTCATTTTAAGCCAATTGGCAAATGCTTCGGCGAAAGGGCTTCTACAAGTATTTCCGGCACAATAAAAAAGAATCTTTTTAATCTTAGGCATTTGATATTCTTCCTTTAACTTAATATATCATAAATTTATTTTTACAAAAAAAAATTATGACTAGGAATTGCAATTGATCTTTATAATATCAAAAGAGTTTATACTATTCAGGGAGAATATCGGAAAGCCTTACAAATTTTTGATGAGAGGTTAAAAATATTTAATTAACTTGAATAAAAACTATATATTAATCTGATTAAAGACAAAATTGACGAGTTAAATAGAATAATAGGAAAATAAACTCCCTAAAAGATTTTCCTTAATTTATTTGTAATAAAATTTTAATTTTATTAATTGTATTTTAAAATAAATTGTAATTATATTATGGAAAAGTAAAATAAATCCATTGAAGTTTAATACTGATTTCTTAATTATTGGAAGTGGGATATCTGGACTTTCTTTAGCGCTAAATCTATCACAATTAGTTCCTGAAGAGAAAATATTCTTGATTACAAAAGAAAGTTTACATGAAAGTAGTACTTACTATGCCCAAGGAGGAATTGCTTGTGTATGGAACGATAATGATAACTTTGAAAAACATATTCACGATACAATAATTGCCGGAGATGGCTTATGTGATGAAAATATTGTAAGAGATGTGATTACTCAAGCCCCCGAGAGGTTAAATGAATTAATCAGGTTAGGGGTAGATTTTACTAGAAATGAAGAAGGGGAATATGACTTAGGTCAAGAGGGTGGGCATTCAGAAAGGAGAATTCTTCATGTAAATGACCAAACTGGGCAAAATATTGAACAAGTTCTTATATATAATGTGAAAAAGCTTGATAATATTGAGATTAAAGAAAAATGGTGTGCAGTTAATCTTTATGTTAAGAATTTAAAATGTCATGGAGCTTACGTTTTAGAGCAGGAAATTGACGAGATCCATAATATTGCGGCAAAATCTACTATCTTAGCTACTGGAGGAGCAGGTAAAGTTTATTTATACACCACAAATCCGGATTTAGTTTCGGGAGATGGTATAGCAATGGCTTATAGAGCAGGAACTATGATTTCTAATTTAGAATTTTATCAGTTTCATCCTACATGCTTATACCATCCATATGCAAAAGCAGCTTTAATCACAGAAGCGATGCGAGGAGAAGGAGCAGTTTTGAAAGATATTAGAGGAAATAAATTTATGCAAAAATACCATCCTCAAAAAGATTTGGCTCCTCGAGATGTTGTATCAAGAGCTATTGATGCTGAATTGAAGAAATCTGGAGATGATTATGTTTACTTAGATATTGCATCCTATAAGAATTCGGATTTTATTAAAAGTCATTTTCCTGGAATTTTCGAAAAGTGTTTAGAATTTAATATTGATATAACAAAAGAACCAATTCCAGTAGTTCCTGCTGCTCATTATTGTTGTGGAGGTGTAATGGCAGGAATTGATGGTATTACTGAAATAAAAAATCTTTTTGTCATTGGAGAGGCAGCATGCACAGGGTTTCATGGTGCAAATAGATTGGCAAGTAATTCCTTACTTGAGGGGTTAGTTGGAGCACATGAATGCGCAAAATATTTATCAAAAAATATTTCCAATCTGAAAATTAAAGATTTTGCTGAATGGGAGCCTGGGAATGCTGTTCCATCAACTGAAGCTGTAGTAATCACACAAAATTGGGATGAAATTAGGATGTTGATGCAAAATTTTGTTGGAATAGTGAGATCAGATATGCGATTAAAAAGGGCTCTTAAAAGAATGAATATATTTTCAGAAGAGATTGATTATTATTATTGGAATTATAAGGTTGAAAAGAATTTAGTAGAATTAAGAAATTTATCAATGGTAGCAGAACTTTTAATTAGATGTGCCCTATCTCGAAAAGAGAGTAGAGGAACTCATTTTAATGAAAACCACCCTAATAAGTTGGAATTGGCAAGAAATTCATACATTAAAAGACCATGGTAAAACCATATAGCATTTTATAACTATAATTTTAAATTATTACTCTCATTTATATTGATTAGTTTAATTTTAAAGAAGCTATGGTTAACATTGAATATTGGTAAGAGTATTAGGATAGAAAGAATAATTGATCGAAAAAGTAAAAGGACGATTATAATTCCTATGGATCATGGATTAACCTTAGGAACCATAAAGGGTTTGGAAAATGTCGCTGAAATGGTTGACAAGGTTGCCTTAGGTGGTGCAAATGCAGTATTGATGCATTGAGGTATGGTAAGCGCTGGACATCGACAATACGGTAAGGATATTGGTCTAATAATCCATTTATCTGGAGCAACAAGTTTAGCACCTGATCCTGATAGAAAAGTCTTAGTTTGCTCAGTTGAAAGAGCTTTAAAGATGGGTGCAGATGGAGTTTCGATCCATATTAACATTGGCGCAGATGAAGAACCAGAGATGCTTCAAGATGCAAGCAAAATTGTAGAATCTTCAAGAGAATGGGGCTTGCCACTAATAGCTATGATGTATCCAAGAGGAAAGAAAATTAAAGATGAGAATGATCCTGGAGTGGTGAATATCGCTGTCAGGGCAGGAGTAGAACTAGGTGCTGATATAGTTAAAACCAATTATACAGGAGATATCGATTCATTTAAAGAAATTGTAAATGCAGTTAGTCATGTACCTATTATAATAGCAGGTGGCCCTAAGATGGATACTATCCCAGAATTATTTCAAATGGTTTATGATTCAATTCAAGCAGGAGGTTCAGGAGTAGCTTTTGGCCGAAATATATTTCAATCAGAAGACCCTACAAAAATTGTTAAAGCAATTAGCAAAATAGTACATAACAATTACACTGTAGAAGAAGTTTTAAAAGAATATAATTTCACTTAAAAATATTGTAAACTCTATTTTAATGATAAATATGATTATTTACCCTCTTTTTAAAAAAAAAATTGAGAGCATTCCAGATAATCAACAATTGAGAGTGATAATTACATTTGAAGATCTCTCAAATCGAGAGAAATTCATAAAAAATAATAAAGACTTGAAAATTTCAGGTAAATTTGATCTCATTCCTTCTATCAATGTGAATTTAACAAAAGAACAAATTACTAATTATGAAAATGATAAATTAATAAAACAGATCGAGGGAGATCAAAAACTTTACCTTTCAATGCTAGATGTGATTGAGATTTTGGAGTTAGATGATTATAAAAACTCTCACATTTCATTTACGGGAAAAGGTGTCAATATAGGACTTATAGATGATGGAATAAATAGAACTTTAAATTCCCTATCTAAAAATTCGAAAAGAGAAGAAGCAATTTCAAAAATTAAGAAGAATGAAAAAAAAATTACACATGGAACAATAATAGCAAGTATAATTAGCAATCAGTTTAAAGATACTGATAATAATTACGTTGGAATTGCTCCAGAAGTTAATTTTATTGATTTCAATATTTCAAATCAAGATCATGAATATTATTTTTCTAATGTTTTAGATATTTTTGAAAAAATTAGTAAAGAAAAAATGAATGTTGATATTCTTTTAATGTCTTTTTCGACAAAAGATCCCTCAGATGGTGAAGATATATTATCTTTAGCATGTAATCTATTAGCAGATAATGGTCTTGTAATTGTTAGCCCTGCAGGTAATTTTGGTCCAGAATTATACACTATAGGGAGCCCTGGTGCTGCACAAAAAGTCATTACAGTCGGGAGCATTACAAAGGAATTTACTATAGCTGATTTTAGCGGACGAGGTCCAACTTTAGATAAGAGAACAAAACCAGATTTATGTTTACCTGGTTCTAATATAATTGTGCCGTTATTAAACAATTTAAGAGTAAAAGTCACTGGAACTAGTGTTTCTGCTTCCATAGCGGTAGGAATTATAGCTTTAATTAAAGAATTTAACCCAAAAATTACTCATAATGAACTTTTAGATTTAATTAAGAAATCAAGCCTAGATTTAAATTATGAACAAACCACTCAAGGTTTAGGAACTGTAAAAATATCTGAATTGTTCAAGAAGCTGGATTTGTTCCATGAAAAATTAATTCCATATAATTACTTAATCAAAAAATCTTTAAAGGTTACAATTGAATTTTTAATTCTGCTAATAATTTTATACTATATTGTCACTTTTTTTATAACATTCTAATTGATAATTACTGGTTTAATAACTTCTATGTGAAATATTTAATACAGAAGTCATTAATTCTTAAATAGTAGTATGACTCAAAATAAA
>JBHLKB010000031.1:0-13149 GCA_048887205.1 Candidatus Hodarchaeota archaeon | reverse complement strand
TATAATTGTTCTTCATAAAAAAAAGACATAGAGATATCCCTAATTTTTTTTCTTTAAATATTCCAACAATTTTTTTATTAGATACGTATGACGGATGTGCAACCAAGTCTTTTGCAGAAAAAAAAAGATTTAAGTTTCTATTATAAAATGGCAAAAGAAGCGTACAAAGCAAATGATGTTGATCAAGCTTTAAAGATTTCTAAGAATGGGCTTGAACAAGCTAAATTACAAGATCAAGAGGATTGGATTCAGAAGTTTGATTCGTTTCAATCGAGCATAAAATCTACCAAAGCTACTTCTCTCAATCCTTCTCTTAATCCTAGCCTTATAAAAGAAGATATAAAAATAATAAAAGGTATTGGGAGCTCGGTTGCCGAACAACTGCATAATGCTGGAATTAATTCATTAAATGATCTAGCAAATTCTAATCCAAATCGATTATCTAAAATTAAAGGAATTGGGCTTACAACCGCCAATAAATATATTCAAAATGCAAGAAATTATTTAGAATCTAATACAGGGACATTGGATCGATTTTCTAAAACATATATACTAAAAAACGATATTGAATCCTATGAAGATCACGAAGATGCATTAGTCGGAAGCGAATCTGAGATTGAATCTGAACAATATGAAGAAATTCACGAGTCTGAAATCCTTGAAAATAAGAAATCAACAGTAAAAATTTCCGATAATATCGAAGATAATATAAACCAAGAGATTAATGTTAGAAAACCAGAAATAAAATCTGAAATATTAAATCAAAGTAATTTTGAATTAGTTGAACGTGCCAAAACTTCTAAACTAATCTTGAATCATTCCCAAATAAAAGATATAAGTAAAGAAATCTTGAAAGAACTCGAACTATCTGGATTTTTCATAGTTAAACAGTCACCAGATTTAAGACCAATACTTACCGGTGTCGATTTTTTAGCGATACGATTAATACACGTACATGAATTTTTAGATCTAATATTTATAGTCCCAATTAAAATATGTACGCTTACAGAGTCTCTAATCGTTTCAGATACTGCTATCGGATATCACTCAACAGAAAATATTCCTGAGAAAGACTATCATCTTGAGAAATTGTTACAATCATATATAAAAGCCCTCTCTAATTGTGGACAATTAATTTATGAAGATATCAGAAATGAGGGTGAGTTATTTAGATTTTGCACTAAATATTTACACTTAAATATCTCACTTGAAAAGACGTTTACTCATAAAAATCTCTTTTTTCGCTCAGGACCTCTTCAGTATAAAATCTTAGTTGAGCCATTATTAGTAAGCCAAAACAAGGTGGGATTTACAGAGAAACTCATTCCATTTGCGTATCAAAAAAGTTCAAACACTCACATAGTTGAAGTATCTCGCTTATCAGATCTTTTGCAATATCTGGATCATAAGTATTTTATTATTGAGACTTATAGTAAACAAAAGAGTTCAATTACCATATATTGTGAGGCGTCGAATAAATTTCTGGAAGATTTAAGAAAATACTCTACTCCATTCATGATTTATGGATTCATATCTTTATTTATCCTATTATTTCAAGAGTTCTCTATATTATCCTTATTTATCAACTTAGGGTATGCAGTAATTGGATTTTATGTAATGGTAGTGGTATATATCTATATAAAATTTTATAAGCAAAAAGTTGACCTCCGGAAAAAATTTTCAACACCATATTTCCAGAAAAAATTCGATTTTGATGATACTGATCTTATCTTAATAAGGGAACAATTGAGCAAACCATTATTGACACAATTTTTCTATGAAATTTTAGGTAAGAATATCAATTCAAAAATCGTAAGGGAGCTTGAGCAGTATAATGCTGAAAATTATCTGAAAATGAAAGAGAAAGAAAGAGAGAATAGGAGCAAAAATTCAATTTCGAAATTATTCGAGCCAGAAACTGTTCCAACCAAGTATTCAGGTTCAAAACCTAAGAATAAATTAGTAGAAAAATATAGCTCATTTTTGGAGGATTAGTTAATGAGACTAACAAATTATATTTTTAGAATAACTTTTTTATTAGGATTACTCTTTCTATTTTTCTCAGTATTTTTAGAGTGGTATTGTTTCCAAATATTTGACCTTAATAATAATCTAATTGTATCATGGAACTATAGAATATTTCTTGGTTGGGTATCGCCATTTTCCGGTACTTTCACCCTTAATGAAGTAATGAAGCCAGAAAGTTCTGGCATACCCTTGATAATTAATTTTATATTTTTATGTTTAATTATCGTTTCTGCTTACGTGGCGCTTTTTAAGGATATTAATCAAGCAGTAAAGGTTAAATATTACAGTAAGTATGCGTATATTAATGGGTTTGTGCTTTTAATAACAGCTTTCTATGTTATTATTGCTCCTTTAATATATTTAGCACCATATGAACTTTATTTTCCTCTACTTAATATAAGGAACTACAATGCTGGATTCATCTTTTTATATGCGATTGGTCCAGGTTATGTTTTACAATTTATTTCATTTCCCTTAATGTTTCCATATTCAATCTTCTATTACCGAACCATAACTATATTTCAACAAGAAGAACACTCTCCTGAAAAGATATTAGATAATATAATTAATCATGCTCAAGAACTGCTTGATTTAGATAAACTTATTGCTGAGGAAGAATTAAAGCAGGAATTTGATACTCAACCCCATGAAGATGATATAAATAATAGTAATAGCATTTATAGAGGGGAATAGAAAATTATGAACTATTCTGTAATTGATGCTAAGCTCAAAAATCTAATTCAAGTATGTAAAGAAACAGGTAATTTCAAAAAGTTATCTGTGGTCAGTTTCATTTTAACAAGCAATAAAGTGGATGAAGTTGCGATTAAACTTGGAATTCGGCAACGTAATAGACCATCAGGTGAGAAATTGTTCGAATATATGGAAATGATAAATAACACTTTTGAATACAATTTGAAAATCGATATTTTTCGAAAAGAACATATCGAGAATATACAAGAATGTGAGCTTCTTTTTCTCAGGAATAAAGGTAATATCCCATATGACTATATTAAGACCATGTTTTATACCTATTATGAATTAAGAAAACTTGAAGTACCAAACCTCCATAGATCAATGAGATCTGACAATTTTTTAGAATCTTCACAATTAGGATTCCTTACTTTCTTATCTCCCAGAACATCAAAACGAAAAGAATCGAATAACATAAAGCCGTTAATTTTACAGAAAATAAAAGAAAAAGAATTATCCATCCAAAATGCTCTAAAGGATGGCTTCAATAGTTATAAATTTGAGACGGCTATATATCTCAAAATGGTTAGAAGCGCTATTACTTCCGAAAAAAAAGATAAAATTGCTATTCATGGGGCACTTAAAGATAATCTTAGTTATCAATATTCCGTCGAAAGTGTATTTAGACATTTTGTTACAGGAATAATTTTATTGTTAATATCTCTTGGAATTGTTATTTTATTTGAATTGAGCTACTACCCTTCTTTATCGAGTGATATAAGTCTTTGGGTCTTATTTTTTTTTTCGGGTGGTGGTATCTTAATATTTTTCTATATAAAGCAATTTAAAAAGAAGGAGAGCTAGTATGACCAAAAGCTATAATCTAAAAGATCTAACAAGAAGAGATAATTCTGAAAATAATACAAAAAGAAAAAGAAAAGTCTATATTGAAGAATCCAATGAAAAAGAACACCTGAAAATATGGGATGTTAATCCTTCATTTAAAGATATTTATCGCAATTTATCAATTGCAAAGACCATTTCATTGCTCGTTTTAGTGTTTTTTGTAATTATCTCTTGTTATTTCTTCACTAAGCTTCTTGTCACTTCAATAATTCTTGGATTACTATTTATTGGTTTATTTATTGTAATTTTCCATGATGAGTTTTATCTATTACGATATTTCATTCCTTTTAATTTTCGTAATAAAGTACTATTTAATCCTTTTGAAGATTTCACCTTCTGGTATGAAAAGGATGAAGCATCGACATTATTTATTTCTAATAGAAAAGATTTAATTCATATCGCACTTCGAATATTTCAAGTTGATGTGGTTCCTGAAAATGTACACTCTGCACTACCTCAGTTCGTAAGAGCTTTAAGTGCTAAAAATACCCTTTTATCATATTCATATCAAGTAATCCAAAAACCGATTATTCCCTTTTTTAAAGATGAAACTTCACGCGAAACAGCCCTCAAATCATTACAGTCAAGGATTACAAGCATTTACTTCACGGTTTTTTGTCATGTGAAGGGGATTCTTACTGAACATAAAATGGATCGTTTAAAGTATTATATAAGAAAAGATTCCAACACTTTGAAAAGCAATCTTGTAAGTAATTTTCATCATTTTAGAGCTACACTTCTTTCAGACACTGCGCTGTTAAATGCATTACGAACAATAATTACTAGAAACAACACAGCTTTAGATATTAAAAAACAAGAAATAAAAGGTAATAATTATCACATCGTTGGCAAACTAAGTTTTTGTTTGCTATTTATCTTGTACATTAATTTTGTGTTTTTATTCTTTAAAGTATTTGTTTTATATATCTTCATTATAAATGTCGCAGTTGTTTTTTCATTAGTTTTAATTTGGGGGAGGTCATTTTTATTTCAGTTTACCAAAATGAAATTCGTAAGAAATATTATCACTATAAATCCCTTTAAAAGCATTGATTTTTACCATATTAAAAAGTATCCTTATAGCTTATTTCTTCATATCGATAACAAACTCTTAATCGGAATGAAAATGGTAAATCTCAAATATGTATATCAAACTCCATTTTGCCTATTGGGTAAATTTATTGAGAGTCTGAACAATCACAAGGTTCATTTTAGCTATACTCTAAAAAATGAACCGTTAACTTATTATGAGTTTTATCATAAAGGATTGGATTTTTTAAATGGAAAACATAAAAAATTAATACTTAAGAAAAAGAGTACGAAGATTGAGGATGGGGTATCAGCTGAACAATGGTTAGGATATCGCTATGGAATGTGGTATAGTATGTTAACCATTTCGATCTATACATATGAATATGTAAACTCAATTATGATTGATACATTTGAGAGGATCGAGGATAAGTTAAATTTACAGATTGATGCTCTTAAAGGAGCATTTAATATTAATTTTTATGGTTATGAGCTCGAAGACTTGAAATCTACAACGTTACTATCAGGCTATTTATTTACTAGTATAAAAAATAATCTATTTCGCCTTAATGGGACTCATCTTAATTATGTTATGCTACAAGGAGCAAGAATGTATCCACTTACCAATGTGGTTGACATTCTTAAAAAAGGCACTGAAACAAAGATTGCTGCTGAATTTAATACTCCTTTATATTTAGAGAATTTTATTACTATTGGCAATACAATAAATACTGAAGTGTGGGAAAGAGAAGTTCCTGTAGGATTTACACTTGAACAATTAAAGAATTTACTTATCGTGAATGGTACTTCGCAGAACAGAGATAAACTACGCATGAAAATTGTCACAGAATTAGTAAGAGTAAAAATTCCCTCTCTTATTTTTGATTTTGATGGAACATGGTCAAAATTAATTCAATATTTTCGTAATACTCGTTTTGAACATGAACTCTTATATTTCAAATATGGGAGTGCATTCACAATAGATCCACTAACTTCAGATATCCCTTATGATACAAAAAATGCTAATTATCTTGAATATTTGTACGACGCATTCGGAATAGCATTTAAAAAGGATGAGAGAACGGTGGAAATGTTTCGAAATACGATACAAAGCCATCCAGGTATGGATCTTGGCTCAATTCGAATGGCTCTACAAAATCAAAGTGAATGGGAGAAAAGTCCTATAAATAATTTATTACTTTATTTATTTTCAGATTTCTCACAAGATGATCTAACTCATTTTCAACCAGTTCAAAAAGATACTATTATATCTTCTAATTTTATTCAAACTCCTCAAACCGTAATCATTGATCTCTCTCTATTAAGAGATCTTAACAAAAAAATGTTCCTAACATTTGTACTTTTGGCAAAGATGATCCATTATACTACATCTGTAGAGAAATACTATAAAAAAATCATTTTCATCCCCTTTATTGATGCCTTTTTTGATTCATACTATTTGAATCTAAAAAGAAATTACGATAAAGTAGATTTATTCCTAAAACCACTTGTAGAGAAGGATTTTGGGATCATATTTACAGCAAATCAAATTAACAATCTTCACGCAAATTTATTGCTCTATTTTACTAATATTATAGCATTAAGGGCATCGGATATGCGAGATATTGTTATACTTAGGAATGTAATGAATTTACAAGAACTACAAGGTATTGGATATTATACCTCCTCACGTAATAACACTTATCAGATTGATTATCTTAAGAACATGAGAAACAATGAGGTCTTGATTCGAAGAGACGATATTTATCAACCTTTTCCAGCAAGAATAGATTGGGAAGAGATACAAAAAATAAAACCATTACAGCATGAAGAGGTTGTTTCATTCATGAAAGCACAGGGCTATGATTTGCTATCTACCCAACAAAAGATATTAGATCAAGCACGAGAAACATTGTTTGAGATAGATTTAGGTCATTACTTTATTTATGTTCAAGAAATAATTAATTTCTTAGATTATATACAGACAGTTGATCAAATTGGAAATCTCTACAAACAAAAGTTAAAACAAGACTTAAAAGAATACCTATATCCTAAGATCTCTCAAAAAACACAAAAAAAAGAACACATGAAAAAGATTAGAGATAATGTATTAGAAACGCTTATTAGACATGGATATTTGCTTGAGAACCATCCTAGAAGGGCAAGTGGATCAGAAGCACTAAGAACATCTTATTCTGTTGGAGATCGATATCATCAAGCATTAGAGGATTACTATAAAGTGAAAGGAAAAATTTATACGGATATTAACGTTGAGATTTTAGAACAAGGAAGTAAACAACAAAGTGATTTACGACATATATTTCATGATCGACCTCGTAAATATATCGTTCAGCAACATAACCTAAAGGATGCTTTAATGCGTGAGTTTAGCGATTTTAATTATGACATTTTTAAGATCTATAGTTATATAGATGCTGAGGATTATTCCAATGCATTAAAGATTGAACATATGTTAATTAAAAAATATTTGATGAATGTATATCGTCAATTTCATAATTTAACCTCAGTAAGTATAGAAGATTTGAATCAATTTTTATCTGATTTAGAAGATACAAAGGATTTTCCATTTACAAAGCAAGAACTTATTGATTATGTCAATAAATATGAAAATTTAAATTTAAAAAAAGGAAATTTAGAATCGTTAGCAAAAGATATATACACCTTTCTTTATGAGTTCTTCATCAAAATTCAGCATTATATCTATGGTGTGTGAAAATATGCAAAAAAATAACAATCTAGAAGAAATGTTAGAAAAAATAGTATTTGATAAGGAAAATCTAACTATCTTAAAAAACGCTATTAGTAAAGTAGATACTGGCGAGATTTCATTGAAGGAATTAAGACAACAAATTATTGAACTTCGAGTACGCCTATTAGATAATTTACTCAAATTCTTTCCATTCTACCTGAAACAAGCAATTACTGAAAAATCTCTAAGGGATTTTACTCAAGATACAAATAATATGGCTCAATTAGAACAAGAATTAGAGGAACGAAATGAACTTTTAGAGGAGGTTGGAACACGCATTAATAGAGTCTTTGAAACATTAAAAGATAAATTATAACTAATTTTCTAATATCTTCTTATTTCCTATTTAAAGGAAAAAACATCTGTATTTACTTCACTTTTTTATTTAAATACACTTGTGAAATTTGTAGTTAAATTCATATAAAGCCCTCAATAAAGGCAAATAACTAAAAAGCAAAATAAATATGTTATCAGAGGAAATAGTATCGAATTCAGCGGTTTCATTAAATGAATTATTTCCTAATTATTCAAATCAATTTATTAAGCCATTTGAAAAAGTAATTGATCCAGATATCAATAATGGAATGTGCCTTGAATTTGAGCTGTGCGACAGGTTAGAGAAGCATAAGGTAAATCCGATCCTTCGATTTGCCAGAACAGAAGATTCTGAAGGAATCGTAAAAATTTATAAGGAATTATATAACGGTACGTATCCCTATAAGGAAATGGAGGATGTGGAAGAGGTTCGAAAAATGATAGAAGATCCTAATATTCAATGGATTATCTATCAAGATCCGTCATATAACTTAGCAGGCTGTATCACATTTGTTTTAGATTTTGATAATAAACGTGGATATATCCGCGGATTCATGCTGAAAAAGAAATATCAGGGGTATCTCGATATTACAAAAGCGATGATTGGTTCTATGATTGGGATGATTCATAAATATAACGACAAAATATATACATGGTATGTTGAGAATAGGACTGCCCATTCAAAATCGCAATATTCAATGTGGGTATGTGGTATTGCTCCAATAGGATTTTATCCAAATAAGGATGTTTTTTTAGGAAAAGTAGAATCTGACTTAATGCAAATATGCTACGATGAGAAAATATTGCGAGAATATCGTTCAAGAAGAATTCCAAGAATATTACCTCAAGTAGAAAATTGCTATTTGTATTCTGATACCCGATATGATTTGGGAAATTATCATATAAAGAATCCCGATATCACATTAAATAGGAAAAGAGTTTCTCAAGTTAAGAAGTGTCTAATAAAAAGCATTGATAAGGATATATTTGGGTACGAAAAAATTAAGTTCAGAGTGTGTGATTCGGACTCTTATTTTGAATTTTTATACACCCCTCAAGTTCAAAATTTCGAAAAAACCAAATATAAAGTTAATGATCTTGAGGAGTTATATGCTTTTGTCCAAGAATTTATCAAATATGGAAAGAAGTTAAAAATACGATACTGTGAAGCATTTATTTCCGCATATAAACCTACTCATCAGAAGATTTTTTCTGACGCGGGATTATCTCCTCGAGGGTATGTTCCAAGTTGGATTTACAACAAGAAAAAGAAAATTTTTGAGGATCACATTTTATTCAATTATTATAGAGGACAAATTGGCAGTGATATCCAACTAATTAGTGAAGGATACGAGTTGCTACAAGTCTTGGAGCTTGAACCTTCCCCTTTTTGGGATTAAATGCACTTATTCCAGTTATCTCACTAATCCTTTACTGTATTTTCGTTACCCCTCTCTTCGAATGGCTCATACTAATTACAATTCTTACATCTTTATTCCCTATTTTTTACTGGCTTTCATTTCGATAGTTAAAGGAATCCTTAAACTTCTCTTTCTTGTTTAAAGCACCTTTAAATCTTTATAGATAACCTTAATATATTTTGAGACCTCTGTAGTAAATATTAAAATATAAAAAAATTTAAAAAAAAAATAGTGGATATTATGAAAGATTCGTTTGTCCAATATGAAAATTTAAGTTTTAGAATTTTAGGTGGAAAATCTTTATCTTTAGTTAACGAGGGTGTTTCGGATATAAGGGAGATTATTGGATTACAAGAACAAGTAGATCTAGAAGAATTGAATCTGGAAAGTAATTTAATTGAAGAAATTAAAGGGTTAGAGAATTTAAAGAGCTTAAGGACATTAAAACTTTCTTTCAATCGATTATATGAGATAAAGGGTTTGGAAAGTTTAATAAATTTAGAAGAGCTTTTTTTGATTGGAAATCAAATCACCGAAATCAAAGGACTTGAGAACTTAACGAACTTACGTGTGTTAAGCCTTTCTTCTAATCAATTATCGCAGATAAAAGGTCTAAATCACTTAACCAATTTGGAAGAACTATATTTAATTGGTAACCAAATTACAGAACTTGAAGGATTAGAAAATTTAACGAACTTACGTGTATTAGGGCTTTCTTCAAACCAAATTACAAAAATTAAAGGCTTGAATAACTTAGTAAATTTAAAGGAACTGTTTCTGATTGAAAATAAGATTGAAGAAATAGAAGGATTAGATAATTTAATAAGTTTAGAATTGGTAGACTTATCTTTTAACGAGATTACTACCCCCAATGACTTAGAACAGCTACCAAATCTAAAGAGCTTAGTGTTGAGAGGAAATCCCTTGGTACTTCCAAGTGAACCAATACAATCAGTGCAATCTCAATACGGTGGAATTCAAAAGGCTTATGTCCAATCGCAATCTCGCCATAAACCCACAGAGCCAGCGTACAGAAGATCGAGATCGTCAAGTGAAACTGATAAAGTAGTAATTGCCCTTGTTGTCACGGGGTTAATAGGAGGATTACTATTAATAGTTGGAATAGTTTCAATTGTGAATAGTTTCAATTGGTCTTATGATCCATATTATGGAACATACCAACAAGGTTCACCTGCTGCAGGAATAACACTTCTTGTAATAGGCATTATATTGCTTAGCATAGCTACTAAAGGAAGATGCTTATACATATTTGCTTGTCTCGCATTTTGTAGCGAATGTGATTGAGGTAAACTATAATAAAAACTAATAATTTATTTTTTTTTATATTTTAAATAAAAATGAAGACAAAATATGAATAAAACAAAATGAAGGAACAGAAAAAAGATCTTAAAAAAGATAAAAGAATAGTAGGTCATTGGTTAGCACATCACAATCCAGAGCGTGATGATTTTGAAAATCATGTATTCTATTTGTTTAATTATGCTATTTGCATAGGATGTTTTGCTTTCTTCTTAGGCGTTGGCATCACGTTAATACTCGGGAATATATTCTATTTTTACATTATCAATTTCATCAATTTTCCTACTATTTTAATCCTTTTTCTTGTTTGTTGGATTCCTTCAATTCTCCAATATACTTTACAAATTATAAGGAAAAAGGCACTTAAAAATCGCGCAATAAAATTTCTTATTCGTTTTGTTTATCCAGTTGGAAGTATCCTTTTTATTTTTCATTCACCCTTATGGGGCTTTCCAATATCGATAGCTGCTGGTTATTTGATAATCTATATCAGAAAACTTAAAAATAGAGCTTTATCTGAAAACACTTAACATTTTATTTTTTCATCATTCATCTCATTTTTTTTCTTTAAATAGATCTCGTTGATTTGTAATAAAATCAATAAAATCTATACTAAATTTACAATGAATGAAAAAAATAATGGATATAGATTACTACTTATAAATCAATTACGTCCTGAATTCACACTCGATTATATGCTGGTAAAGGGTCTACGTAAGTATCGTGAAATCTTACTAAATGATTATCCTCAGATGGAAAAATGGCTACCAAAAGCAGCATTCGATCTTGATCCAATATGGCCTGAACGATTACAAGTAAAGTTTCGAGGGTATGGCGTAAGTACACCTGGAAGTTTTATCAAGGATAACTTAAAGACTCCTACTGATGTGATGTACGGTGATATCTCTCCAGAACAAGTAATAGAAAAATTAGACCAAGCAAAGATGGAAGGGTTTCCTTATACTCATGTAGGGTTTAGTATTTTTGTTACTGGCTATACTAATTTTGTACAAACATCTCAAGCGGTAAAAAAATATAATCCAAATATTTGTACGATTGCTGGTAATGTTGGATCACTCTTTCCAGGAACAGAAAATTATGTCGATCTTGTGTGTCGAGGTGATGGGGTACCATATTTAAAAAAATTATTTGGTGAAAGTTGTTATAATACTTATAATTTAGAAATAATTCCTGCTAAAAGTATAGTTTCTGTAAACGGCATTGAACTCAAATCTGATTCAGCGCAATTAGTTACCAAACTTGGTTGCGTAAATAACTGTGATTTCTGCATAACAAGGCAACTATTTGATAACCATTTTACTGGATCATTGTTCACCCCTCAACAAGTGCATGATAAATTAGTGGAGTATCGAAGGAAAATCAAAAAGGATTTCTCAATTATGTTTTGCGAAGCGCAAGGAATAGTAAATAAGAGATGGTGGTATGAACTCTTTGATTTGTTCAATGATGAACCTGAAGATTATCCTGTTATTGTTCCAACGTCGTTGGCATCAATTAGAAACTTTGATCTCGCTCGTATATCAAGATCATCACTTAGAATTATGGGACTTAATATTGGCATTGAAAGCTTTTCTCAAGATTACGCAAAGAACGCAAAACATCGAGAAACAAAATCAATAATGAAAAGGCTAACCGATTACGGAATTGGTGTATATGGCACTTTTATTATAGGATTTGATCATCAAACTCGGGAATTAATTTGGAAGGAAATAAAACAAGTTGTTGATCTAGATATTTATGCGATTACTGTTCATAATCTTAAGGTATTACCCCAAACGTCGTTATGGTATGAGTTTGAAAGAGATGGAAGATTACTAGACGTTCCCTATGATTTTTATTATGTCGAGGGGTTTCAGCCATTCACTCATCCTCACTTTAAACCAGGATTTGAGGATATGCTCCCGCTTACTTATGATATCTATGAGTATATTGAAAGAGAGCGAGGACCTCAAGTGTTAAGTTTAATGGAATTATTATCTAATGTTCCCAATCAACGAAAAACATTTAGAAGACAGATTAAACAATATAGACAGATGTCAAAAAAGTTGTTCTCCTCATGGAAAAAGTTTTTGAATCCTTCTGAAGTACAAATTGCTAAGTACTTAAAGCGACTAGACAGACCCCCGGAAATATATCAAACAATTACAGAAGGTTATTAAAAATGGTCCAAGTATTAGAGAAAGAATATTATAAAACAGTGGTAATTAGTGAATCTAAAGATATTCGGGAGATCAAAGACTCCCTGAATGAGTTATTATATGTGCCAGATGAATACCTAAAACCAAAAGTAATTGAAGAACTATGTGGATACATTCTATCAAAATTTTCCAATCCCGAATATAAATTAAAGGTCTTCATAGCATACATCGGTTCTGAGGTATGTGGTTTTGTAATTGTTCAAATTGATCCCTATTATACAAGTTATAGCCGAAAATGTGGAACCTTTGGTTGGCTGTATGCTAATAATATTGATTCGTGTAGGGATTTAATAAAGCAATGCGAACTTTTTGTGAAGAAAAATAAACTGAGAAGGTTAAGAGGTCCAATTAATTTCCCTAAAAGCCTTGGAGGGATTGGAATTCAGAACGAAGGTTTTAATCAACCAATGCTTTATGGTGTTGCTTTTTCTAATCCAAAATTACATAT